>CAMDTO010000005.1 GCA_945907765.1 Thermoflexus hugenholtzii JAD2
AGGGTCTTGCATAGCGCCATCTGCGTTTGGTCGCCAGACAGACGAAACTCGACACGGTGACACGACTACGAGGCAGCGTTTCGTTCCAGGATCAGCCAGGCGGGCCACACCGAAATGCGGATGTCTGGAAGTTTCGCGCGCGCTGCCAACCATGCAAGTTCCTGGGCGGTGTAGGACGAACGGATACTGCTCGAGGGCTCATCGAGCGTCGCGAGGGCTTGGGGTGCCATCGCAACCTGCCACGCACGGACAAGCATCCAGAAGGCAACCGGAAGGTCGCGGCGCACGTCAGCGATCACGAACCTGCCAGACGAGGTGAGGACGCGCCTGATTTCCGCCAAGGTCCATTCCGGTTCTGGCCAGTTGTGAAGTCCGCCGGAACTGATCACCAGGTCGACCGACCCGGGCATGACGGGAAACGCGTGATTTGACTGTTCGACGAAGGTGACGCGCGCGTCGAGACCAAATCTCCCGGCAGTTTCCTTGACGCGAGCACGTGCCAATGCACCCATGCCTGAGGTGCCGTCGCTCGCAATGATCGTGGTGTCGCGGGCGGTCGCGTTGGCAATCGCCCCGACGAGGCCTCCCGGGCCGTGGTCAAGCACCAGGATGATCGGAGGCCGGAGACGTGGACGCCGTCGCAATGGCGCGACCGCATGTCGGGCAAGCCACCAATGGGCCATGCCCCACGACATGGTGCGATCCATCCGTGACTGCGCATGGACCGCGGGTGGTTCGCAGGATGCGGCAGCGCCTGGGATCCTGCCTCGAGGGTAGGTGTCAACCGCGGAACGCATGAACCGCGCGACCACTGCCGTGCAAACCGACGCCCCGACCGCAAGCATCGCCCTCATGAGCATTGCGACAGCCTCGGTGACTTGAGGGCGATGCCAAGCGTCATTCGGCGGATTCTACGTCCGTGAGCGTCCGGGTCCGGGTGGCCGGGTGGCTTTCGCTGTTCCGTCGAACCGTCGCCGACGGGATGGTCACTGGAATGGACGTGCCGGGATCGCACCGGACCAGCAGGTCGGACCCGATTTCCGTCAGGAAACGCGACGGCGAGGCGCGACGGTTTTGCCTGAATGTGCACGCTGAGAGAGTCAATGAGGCGCGTGCCCGTGTGGCGCCCACGTAGAAGACCCGGCGCTCCTCGGCCAAGTGTGCCGACCCCGGGTTTTCCGAGGTCACCTCCGCTGACCCCAATTCGTCGCAATCCGCTTGCGCTGCCTGGTACCGCAAGGGAAAGACGCCGTGTTCACAACCTGGCAGATAGACATGATCGAACTCCGCACCTTTCGCCGCGTGGACGGTCGAGAGGCGGACGGACCCCATGTCTTCGCGCGGACCGTCGACCTGGGTGGACAGGACCACTTCGTCGAGAAACAGGCGAAGGTCGGAATGGCGCGACGCAACCTCGGCAAGGGTGTCGAGCCGACGCTCGCGCTCGCGTGCGTCGTCGGGATGGGTGAGTGTGAGGTGAGCCCGGTACTTTGCAAGGTCGATCGCTGACCGGACGAGATCGGGGAGGCGGGAACCGGAGACGAGTTGTGCTCGAAGCTCATCAATGATCGCGAGAAGGTCATACGCACCCTCGGGTGCGCGCCCATCGGCGGTCAGGCGACGCAAGGCCCCAACGGGGTTGCGCGTTGGGGCGTCGACCGTCAGCATCTCGCGGCCGATCGCAATGACCATTGCAGGACCCAAACCCCGGCGCGGGGCATTCACGATCCGCCAGAACGCTGCCGCGTCGTCATCCGTGCGAGCAACCCGCAGGTATGCCAGGACGTCACGGACTTCCTTGCGGCCGAAGAACGCCACACCACCGATGACAACGAACGGCAAGTCGGTGACTTTGAGCAAGGCGGCTTCAATGGGGCGCATCTGTGCATGCGTGCGGGTCAGGACGGCGATTTCCGAGGGAGGGCACCCTTCCCGAAGACGTTTCTCGATATCCGCGACAATCAATGCGGCTTCCCGGTCCGGCTGGTTCGTGGTCCAGAACCGGATCTGATCCCCAACGTCGTTTTCGGTCCAGAGACGCAGTCGCGGCGGGTGGTTTCGGGTCGCCGTTCCCCTCGCCATGGATTGCGTGTCCGTTCTCGCTGCAGCGGGTGATGCGTCGCGCAGGCGCTGGGCGACCGCGACGATGCGTCGCGTGGACCGGTAGTTCTGTTCAAGGCGGATGATCGTTGCCGGGTGCCACGTGTCAAGGAAGCGATCCACAACCAGCGGGCTCGTGCCGCGGAATGCATAGATGCTTTGCTCGGGGTCGGCAACCACGCACAGGTCTGGTGGATTGAGGTGGGCGATGAGGCGTTCCTGCGCAGGATCCGTGTCCTGGAACTCGTCAACCAAGAGGTGCCGCGTGCGGGCACGGACACGTGCCCGCAGATCGTCATCGGCACCGAGTGCGAGGGCAGACAGGGCGACCAGGTCGTCAAAGTCAAACGCGTTCGCCTGGGCCAGTTCCTGTTCGTACGCAGCGAAAAGCGCGTCGATGTCGCGGGCGGCCGAGGTTTCGTCGGGATGCGGACGCGCCGTCCGCTTGAGAAGCGAAATGGCGCGCATGGTCGCCGCAACGACATCGGACCGGGTTCGCGATGGTTCCGCTGGTTCGTGTGCGGTCTCCCTCGTCTTTGTGCTGCCACCTCGCATGCCAAGCGCAGTCAGCACCCGGCGCACGGTCCGCTCGGTGTCGTCATCGTCGTAGATGGAGAAGTCACGTGTGCGCCCGAAGGTGCGCGCCCCACCCGCGCGCAGGATCCGTGCACCAAACGCATGGAACGTTCCGGCCCAGACGGCAGGCCGAGGAAACATGTCCGCAGTCGCATCTCCAGAATGGATCGCTCCGACTGCCCCGGGTGCGAGCATCGTGGCCACGCGCTCCCGCAATTCCCCACCGGCGCGACGCGAAAACGTGATTGCCGCGATTTCGCGGGCCGGGATCTGCCGTGCGACCAGAAGATGCCCGATCCTGGCGGTGAGGGCGCGTGTCTTCCCAGCACCCGGACCCGCGAGGACAAGCAGGTGTCCGTCCGGACGGGTCGCGACCTGACGCTGCGAGGCACTCAGATTCTGGAGGTATCGCGGCGGTTCAGGCATCGTGGGTCAGTGCGGGCCACCGACCACGACGTCGCCGCAGGGTCCACCGCCGGTCGCATCATCGACGGTCACCTCGGATCCGTCGAACCTGTAGATCGGCCGGTACCAACGGCTGTGTTCCCGCGCAGACTCGCCGATGTAGTGACAGATGAAACTGCGCCGGAACCGGTCGGTGGTTCGGTTTGGTTCGGACCCGTGGATGAGGTTGCCTCCAAAGAACAGGACATCACCCGCCGCCAGGTTGGGTGCGACTGGCACCAGGCCTGGCGGGACAGGCACGAACTCCCGCGTGAAACTCACTTCGGGGTCCGCTTCCTCGGGGCAAAAGAGGTCCATGTCGTGGCTCCCTGGAACGACGTTCAGGCCGCCGTTTTCCCGATCGGCAGGGTCGATGGCAACCCACGCCGCCAAGCACGTTCCCGGGTGGACCTTGAGGTAGAAATTGTCCTGGTGAAGGGCTTGGCCGCGTGCTCCGGCAGGTTTCCAATAGAACATTGACTGGGTGGCGATGGCCGGTTCGCCGAGGAGTTGTCCGAGGGCAACCCCAAGCCTGGGATGGAGCAGAAAGGATTGGAGAACGTCACTTTGCCGATGCGGGTGCATCATGCGTGGGTAGGCCTGCAACGGATCAGATGCGTCTCCGATCGCTACCCGCTTGAAGCAACCGGGCAAATCGAGATTGTCGCGGTGCAAGCGTGTGACCTCGGAAGTGATCGACGCGACTTCCTGGGGTGAAAAGAATTGACGGGCGATGACATAGCCGTCGCGGGTAAATGACCGCAGGTCATCAGCACCAAAGGTCGCCTGCTCACCGCTTCCAGACGTGGTGGGTGTCATCTCACTGATGGCCATGACCGCTCTCCCCGAACGCTCGACCTGCTTGAAGTACCGCCCAGGCAAGCAATGGTGATGCTCGCCGCGGGCACGCCTCGGGGCATTGTGGCACACCCGTGCGTACACTGACCGGGCGCACTTCTGACCGCCTTGCGGGACACGGAGTGTGCACGATTGACCCGTTGTCGACGCGTCGCCGTGATGGCGTGCGAACCTGGAGGGCACTTTGCGATGGCTGTAGCGGTGGAGAAGCACTCGGCGGGGGGATCGGGACCATGGTTGCACGTGTCTGCGCTCGGGCGGACCTCCCTGCGCGTCACGAACCTCTGCGTGGGTTGTGCACCCCTTGGTGACATGCCTGATACATTCGCGTACTCGGTTCCCGAGGATCGTGCCCTTGAAACGGTCCGCGCGATCTTCAAGGGCCCCATCAACTTCATTGATACGGCGGCGTCCTACGGCGATGGCGAAAGTGAACGTCGGATCGGCTTGGTGATCCGGGAGAGCGGTGGGATCCCGGATGGGGTCGTGGTCGCCACGAAGGCGGACCGGGATCTCAAGACGGGTGATTTCAGCGGTGACCAGATGCGACGCTCCGTCGAGAGGAGTCTCCGTCTGCTTGGGGTGGACCGGTTGCAACTCGTGCACCTTCACGACGCCGAGCACACGACCTTCGAGCACATCATGTCGAAGGGTGGCCCGCTTGAGGTCTTGCAGGAACTGAAAGCTGAAGGGGTCATTGAGGTCCTTGGGGTGGCGGGTGGGCCGATTGACCAGGAGATCCGGTATGTGGAGACCGGTGCGTTTGATGCAGTCATTACCCACAACCGGTACACGCTGCTCAACCGGAGTGCCGACGCGTTGCTCGAAGTTGCCAGTGCGCACGGTGTCGCCGTGCTGAACGCTGCACCCTACGGCAGCGGGATGCTGGCGAAGGGCCCGGATGCCTATGCGCGGTATGCGTACCAGGCGGCGTCGGACGTGATGGTTGCGCGAACCCGGGAGTACGCGGCAATCGCCGAATCCCACGGGGTCCCGTTGGCGGCGGTTGCCCTGCAATTCAGCGTGCGTGACCCGCGCGTCACGTCGACCATCATCGGCATGACCCGGCCGGAACGCATTGGCCAGACGGTGGAACTCGCAAGCGTGGCGATTCCTGACCAACTTTGGCGGGATATCGCGTCGGTGGCGTTTGACGCGAGTGATCCCGAGGCGTCGCGCTTCAAGTGATCGGCCCGGATACCGGAGCCCATCTTGGGGAACCGGCCAACCTACTTGGGTAAGGTCGAGAGGTAGTGGTAGGCGGGGATGTACCGGCTGTTTGCTGCGAGCGCGCGCTGATACGACGCGCGGGCTTCGGCAAACCGGCCGGCCTCCTGTAACGCCCGTCCCTTGAAGAAGTGACTTTCCTCGAGGTCGGGGGTCTGGGCGAGGTTGGCGTTCGCAAGCGTGAGCACGTCATCCAACCGACCTTCGGCGAGGTAGGCGTCAAACGGACCGAACTGGTACCACAGCATCCGCCAAGGCAGTTTCAGCAGCCTCGCTTGGTCAAAGGACGCAGCAGCGTCAGCCGTGCGACCGAGCGCGGTCAAACTCATGCCCTGGTTGAACCAGACGAACGCGTCCTTGGGGCGTTCAGTGAGTTCACTGGTCGCGGTCGCCAGAGCCCGCAGGTTCTGCGGTTCCGTGTCTGCGGAACCGGCGATTGCGATCACGGTCTCAGCTTGCGCGGGGCGGTAGATCGGAATGAAGGTGCGATTAAACGCGCGCCAGTCGTTATCGAACGTGTCGTACGGTTGCGGCACATTGACGCCAGGGGCGAGATAACTGTCATACGTCGTAAACCGGGCGGTGGCGTCGTCGTACCCGACAAGAAGGCGATAGTGGCCCATCCAGTCCTTGCCATCGGGGTTGAAGCCGACTTCGACAATCACCGGAATGCGCTCGGCGAGCAGGCGTTTCAGGATGGTGAAGTCGCCGCCGACCCGCCACTCCGCATTGAGACCGCGAGAACGGGCATACGCGACCAACTCGGATGGGTCGACATTCTTGTCATCCTTGCTTGTCTTGAGGAAGTTCACGGCGGCGATCTGGGTCTCAGCGCGCCCGAGGGCCGAGAGCGCCATGGTGATGGTGGCCGGCCCGCAGTTGTTCCACGTCTGCCAGACGTGTGTTACCGCCGCGATGCGTGCTGATGCGGGAGGCGGAGGCAGCGTCGCCCCGGGCACCGCTGGTTCCGCCGTGTCGCGGGCTGATTGGGAAGGCGGGACCGTTTCACTGCTGACCGTTCGCAATGGCGTCCGTCCTGATGGAGGAGGCACATAGGACGCTTCCGCGCTCCTGAAACTGAGCCTGATGCGGGAGGTGATCGCCTCTAAGGTCCGTGTGCCGGGAACATGCATCGCGTCCGAGGTCGGCGCCAGTACTCCGGCGAAACCGACAACGAAGCACGTCCCGACGATCCCGGCCATTCGAGCAATGCCGTTTCGCGAACCTACCATTGGGAGACTTTGCACGGGCGCGGTGCGCGGATAGCCATGACGATCAAGTTCAATTCGAGCAGGCCGCTGGCCGCTCACCGAACGTTCACGTTCCTGGCGCGCGGTGCTGCCTGATCCGGAGTCCCGGTGGAGGGTGGATGCGCCGAGTCGTTGACCGAGGTGCCGGCACCCGAGGGCGAAGAGTCCGGCCCAGGTGGCAATCCTTGTCAAGACCGGTTCACTTGGTCTCGATGACCCGTTCTCCCACGCGGACCGCACGGTCACCCCGATGGGCGGATGAATGGTGTGCGGGTCCATCCGTGTCATCGATCACCACGTTCTGGTGGGCGCGTCTTGGGCGGGTTTCAACAGTGACTGATCTACTCTATCACCAACGAAAAGTGAACGGTCAGCTGGAGCCCCGCAGGTCACTAGTATCGTATCCCATCCGGCCGACAGTGACTGCGACGCACACCCGGATGCCTGCGTCGGCTCGGTTCATTGTGTTGCCTCATGCCAATGCGCCACGTGGTGAGACGTTGAAGGCTACTCGTTCGCCTCGCTGCGCCACGGGATTGCCAGGCGTTCGACCGCAACGACCATCAGGAACGCCGCGAGTGCCAAGGCAGTGGAAACAGCGATTGTTGCCCACAGGCGAGCGACCCGGTATTCGAACGTCGCTGCGACGATGAGATAGCCCAGCCCCCGGTCCGCGCCAATCCATTCGGCGACAATCGCTCCGAGGACGGAACTGGTTGCAGCAATCTTGAGCGAAGCGAACAAGTAGGGAAGGCTTGCCGGCCACCGGACCAGTCGGAAGACCTGCCACTGGGAGGCTGCCAGCGAATGCATGAGTTCAAGTTGGTCTGCGGAAGGTGCGGCGAATCCCCGGGACATGTTCACCAAGGTCGGAAAGAACGAAATGAGGGCGGCGATCGCGATTTTTGGTGCGTAGCCGTTGCCGAGCCAGACCACAAGCAGTGGAGTGATCGCGACCAGCGGAATGGTGCGAAGTCCGATTGCCACCGGATAGAGCACGCGTGAGAGGGGCGGCGCGTAGACGAACGCGGCGGCGAGACCGGTTGCGATCAGATTGCCAATCACGAAGCCCCCGACCGCCTCGAGCAAAGTCGGTTCCAGATGGCGAACCAAGAGTGCCCAATCCCGCTCGATTTGCACGGCGATTACGGTCGGTGCCGGAAGCACGTAGAGTGGGATGTTCCAGAGTGCAACCGACGCTTCCCACGCCAGCAGAATCGCCGCAAGGCCACCGACACTGAGAACGGCCCGCCCGAACGCCCTGCGCATGGCCAATCTGGAGGTTGGCCTTTCGGTTGGATGCCCTGCCCCCATCATCGACTGGCTTCCTCAAGCGCCAGACGGATGCGAGACACCATGACGAAGGTATCGGGGTCGCGCTTCAGCGAGAGTGGCCTCGGGCGGTTGAGCGGGATGGAGAACTCAGACACCACACGTGCCGGGCGACGGCTCACTACCACAACCCGGTCGGCGAGGAAGACGGCTTCTTCGATGCTATGCGTCACGAACAGGATTGCCGCCTTGGTCCGTGCCCATACCTTGAGCAGTTCGAGGTTCAGCCTGTCCCTGGTGAGTTCGTCGACGGCGCTGAATGGCTCGTCCATGAGGATGAACCGCGGTTCGCTCGTCAAGCAGCGGGCCAGTGCGCACCGCTGCCGCATTCCGCCAGACAATTGATCAGGCCGCGCATCCTCAAACCCGCGCAGGCCAACTTGAGCGATGGCCCGGTCAACGGCGTCCGCGCGGTTGGCGCGTGAGACCCCGGCGACTTCGAGAGGCAATCCCACGTTCTCGCGGACGGTCCGCCACGGCAGCAGGGCCGGGTCCTGAAACACGACCCCACCAAGACGCTTGCGCCGTGCCTGATCGGGTGACGTGCCGAGAACCGTGACCACACCACGATCAGGTACGAGCAGGCCAGTGGCAAGTCGCAGGGCAGTCGACTTGCCGCATCCTGAGGGACCGACCATTGCGACGAATTCGCCATCACCGACGGACAGGGTCAGTCCCGCGACCGCAGGCACCGCACGTCCACCTTTCGGGGTGAACGTGAGGTGGCAGTCACGGAATTGCAGCGTATCTCGCGGTGGCGTGGCATGCAAGCCAGACCGGTCGTCGCCAGGCAATTGCGGTTGGTCCCCGGCGATCGGGTTCACGCCCCGATTTTGCCGACTTTGTCGAGGATGTCGAGCGTCATCACGTCGTCGATGATGAGCGCCTTCTCCAGTTGCTTGGTGCGATTGAGAAGGAGGTCATGGCCGGATTGCCAGACCGCGCGATCCATCCAGAGGAGCCCCTTCTGTTTCGTGAAATCAGTCTGGATGAGTGGGGTCTCGCGCTTGAGTTGCAGGAGTTGGTTGTCGAGTTTCAGGCCGTCACCGTACTTTTCAACGACAAGCTTGGCCGTCTCGTCCGGGTTCCGGATGGCGTACTCCCACCCCCGGGCGGTCGCCCTGGTCCAGGCGATCAGAAGGTCCTTCTTTTGGCTGATCGTCTCGTCAAGCGCAAACGGAGTGTTCCAGTAGAAGCCGAACCCAAGATCCGCGTACGGAACGTATCCGATCGATTCCCCCGCACCCTCGAGGCTGATGACCTGGTTGGTGACAAGTCCCGTGAGGATGTCGACCTGTCCGGTCAATAGTGGCTGCACATCAAATCCCACCGGCATCAGCGTGACATCCTCAACCTTGAGGTTGTTTATCGTCAACATGGCTTCTGTGCTGGCACGTGCGGTCTGTTGGTGGCCGATCTTCTTGCCCTTGAAGTCGGCGATGCCGTTGAGCCCCGACTTCTTCTGCCAGAGAAAGCATCCCGGACCCTTCTGAAAGACCGCACCGAACGCCTTGACCGGCACGCCCTGGGCACGGGCGAGCATCAGGGACGCGCCTCCGGAAAGGCCGATGGTGTCCGTCTTGCCGGCGACAGCCTGGATCTCCGGAAGATTCTGGGCCGAGGGATTGACCGTGAGGTCAATGCCTTCGTCCTTGTAGAACCCCTTCTCCATGGCGGCGAACACTCCGGCGAACTCGGTGTTCTTGATCCACGACAGGCGCAGGCTGAGCGGGAGCACTGGCTTGGCCGTGGGTGCCACCGTCGGGGCGGAGGTGGTCGGCGCCGACCCTGGAGCCGAGGCTGGAGCCTTTGTTGCCTGTCCTGGTGCGGGTGCCTCTGAGCCGCACGATGCAAGGCTGAGGGCAGCCAGGCTTCCAAGACCAGCGCCGAGAAGGGACCGTCGACCCGATGCACCGAGAACAACCGTGAGCTTGCTGGCGTCGCCAAACATGATGCCTGTCTCCTTGAGATCGGTGACCGCGAAGCTGACGAGCGGTCTCCCGTGCCAATAATAGACTGGCGGTCGGCAATTCCACGTTGCAGTGCCAGACGTCGTCGGCACTCAGTCCAGATTTGTAACCGGTGGGGTCGGGATCGTGGCACCCACGCTACGAAGGAGCAATCCGCGCAGGCTTGGCAATGTGTCCTCAAGCGGTTGCGGCTTCGGGGCATAGAGCCACCTGAGCACGACTTCGTTCAGCGCTCCCATCCATGCGGTCGCTGCGAGTTCCGTGTCCTGTTGCGGGATTGCACCATGTCGCACGGCATCGTCAAGGTGATGGGCTATGACCGTGATGAACCGGGCATGGATGCCGACGAGGCGCTCCTCAAGCCCGACCGCTTCGACGAGCAAGAGGCGCGCGAGCCGGCGCCGCTGCCCGAACGCATCGACCACGATTGACAACGCCAGGTCAAGGCGAGCGATGGGGTCTGGCGCCATGGCGAGGCGGGTCTCGATCCGCCCGATCAGTCGGTCGACCAGGTGGGCGAGAAGGGCGCTGAAAATACCTTGCTTGTGCGGGAAGTGGAAGTAGAAGGCGCCTTTGGATGAGTTGGACAGCCGGACAATCTCGTCAACGGCAGTCCCGTGATAGCCCTTGTCGGCGAATACATCGGCCGCAACGTCGAGGAGACGCTCGCGGGTTTCGGTTGGTTCATGCGGTCCGGGAGGTCGTCCGGCACGCCTGCGAATGAACTCCACCATCAGTGCCGGAATGGTACTGGCCAATCGCCCCGGGCGGCTTGACAGCAGCTGGGATGGTCGTGTACCTTGGAAATGCACAAAGTTGATCAATGAACTATTCTTTATACGCGAGGAGCGAGTGATGGTCACACGGGATATGAAGCCGGCTGTCCGTCGGTTTGGCCGTCGGCAGGCGATTGGGGTGGGGGCGGGTGGTGCATTCGCCGCGGTGCTGGTCGCGTGCGGGGCGTCGAGCGAGCCCGCTGCCCCGGCGAAACCAGCGTCGACGAGCGCTCCGGTGTCTGCGGCGAGCGCACCAGTCGCGACCAAGGCGCCAGCGACCGAGCCAACCAAAGCGGGGGCAGCGCCGGCAGTGCCGGCAGTTGCAGCCAAGGGATTTGCCAATCCGAACCTGATCGTCAGTGCCGATTGGCTCAAGCAACACGCAGCTGATGCCGGCCTCAGGATCATCGATTCGCGTCCGGCAGCCGACTACGAGAAGGGGCATCTGCCCGGCGCGGTCAACCTTCCCGTTGTCGAGACGTTTGATCCCGCCCAAGCGAAGAACCTTCCAGATACCAAGGAGAAGCTTGAGGCGCTCTTTGGACAGAAGGGGATTGCAAACGCGTCGCGGGTCGTGATCTACGACAACGGCAAGGAGACCCCAGCCGCGCGACTGTTCTGGACCCTTGAGTACGCCGGTCACACGAACGTGGCGGTACTCGACGGCGGACTGAAGGCGTGGGCCGGTTCAACATCAACCGACGCGGTTTCCGCGCCAGCTGCGACGTTTGCCTCAAAGCTTGATCCGTCGAAGCTGCCGACCAAGGGCCAGTGTGCCTTGGCAATCGGCGATCCCACCAAGGTGGTACTTGACGCTCGTTCGCCTGCGGAGTTCCGCGGCGAAGATGTGCGGACCAAGTTCGGTGGGCATATCCCTGGGGCAATCAACATCGAGTGGACGGAAAACTTCGGTTCGGCGACGCAGCTTCGGGAGCCAGAGGTGTTGGCTGCGCTGTACGAAGCCAAGGGCGTCAAGAAAGACAAGGAGGTCTACGCGCTTTGCCAAACCGGTCAGCGTTCCTCGGTTTCCTACCTTGTCCTACGGTTGCTCGGCTACCCGAAGGTTGGCAACTACGCGGGATCATGGGTCGAGTGGGGAAATGACGAGGCCACCCCGAAGACCCAAGGCGCGTAGTGTCAGGCACACTTTTCGAAAATGGGTACCCAAACCGGCGCCAACGCGGTACGTGAGGTGGGTGCGCAAACGCCCGAAGTCTCAATGAAGCCTCCGGTTCAGGTTTCCTCTGCCCACCGGGGCATTGCCTCGGTGGGCACGTTCATGGTTGGGTCCGTCGCGCTCGCGTACCTCGTCACAAGCCTCGTGGTTGTGCTGAATGCCACCGGGAACGCGACCGGGGTCGTTTGGCTCCCGTCGTTTCCGGACACCTACTACCTCATTTCGGGGCTCATGTACCGCCCGTTTGCGGCGTACTTTTCGATGCTGGCGCCGATCCAAGGCAACCCTTCGATCGATTACCTGACCTACGCGTGGATATCGCGCGCGCCGTTCATTGGATTTCCGCTCGCGTGCCTGATGATCATGCTTTCGTTTGCCACCCGCGGGTCTCGCGGGTCCAGGCGCAGTCTTGGAGATCTCGTAGCCCTTGGCGTGGCAAGTGGTTTGTTCATCACGGTTTCGGTCAGTACGTGGGCGGTACTTCGGGCGGGTGTCGCTGGAGTTGACAGCCTTGAGCAGGTCGCGACCTTCGTGCGGGGGTATGGCGCTTGGGCGCCAGTGATCTCATTCCTATTGATGAGCGTCCAGGCAATTCCGATGCCAATCCCGACGGTCGCGATCACCCTTGCCAATGGCCTCGTCTATGGCCTTTGGTGGGGCGCCCTGCTGTCGTGGTCCGGTGCGATGTGTGCGTCGGTGATTGGGTTCACGCTTGCACAACGCCTCGGACGTCCGTTTGTGAAGCGCCTTGCCGGAGAGAGTGCCCTGGCACTCGTTGATCGCTGGAGTGCGGGAAACGCCACGCAGGCGGTGTTGGTTGCGCGGCTGATCCCGCCAGTGAGTTTCCGGGCGGTCAGTTTTGCCGCCGGGCTGACGCCGATGCCGCTGTCGCGGTTCATCCTTGCGACCGGTGTCGGTCAAGCGCCCGCAACGATTGCCTACTCGGCGATTGGCAGTCAATTGGTCGCCGATGTGAGCGTTGCACTCTGGGTGTGTGGGGCCGTTGGGATCATCGTGATCACCGTGGCGACGGTCAGGAGGGTCCGCGCATCAACCCGGCGGCCGGAACAACCGGCGGGTAGCGAGCCAACTCCCATCGGTCGGGTTGGCGGATCGGACGTTGGCCAGATTGGGACCAGCACGTGACCCCTGGCCGGAAGTTGGCGGGTGCAGTACTGCGCCCCCTTGTCAGCGTCGCGCTCCTAGGCACCCTTCTCTGGCGACTGGGTGGAGGCGACGTATGGCAAACCCTCGCCGGGGCTGATCCGATGGCCTTGGGACTTGCCCTGGTGCTGACCATCGCGGCAGTCATCGTCAGCGCGTGGAAGTGGCAACTCCTGCTGCGATCCGTCGATCAGGATGTCAGCCTGGCTCGCCTCGCAGACGCGTACCTGGTTGGCCTTTTCTTCAACAATTTTCTCCCGTCAAACATTGGTGGCGACGTTGCCCGGGCGCACGCAATCGGCCGTCAGACTGGTCGCCTCGGGGTCGTGGTCGCCTCAATCGCGGGAGAGCGGTTGCTTGCCGGTCTCGCGCTTGGCGCGACGGCGTCGGTCGCGCTGGTCGCCAGACAGGACCTCGTCGGTGTCGTGGGCTCGGGCGTCGGCGCGGTCATGTTCGGGTTCATCGTCCTGACCGCCATGTTTGCGGTTCCACGAATCCGCAGGTCCCTTGTCGCCTGGCTAGGACAGTCGGGCCGGCGCGGTTCAATCGCGCGCAGTGTTGAATCGCTGGGTCGAAGCTTGTCAGACCCTTGGACGGTCATTGCGGTCTTCGCGTTGTCCGTGCTTTTTCAAGCCCTCGTGGTTGCGGTTGCGTGGGCAGGGTTCCTGGCGGTCGGCGCACCGGTTTCAATCGGGGTCTGTTTTGTCCTCATCCCAGTCATCTCAGCGATCCAGTTGGTGCCGGTATCACTCGGGGGTTTTGGCGTCCGGGAAGGCGCGTACGTCTTCCTGTTCGGCCAGTGCTGCTCGATCGCGCCAACTGACTCCGTTGCGTCGTCGCTGGTCTTCGCCGGGGTCGTACTGGGAGTAAGTCTGGTCGGTGGTGTCAGGTTCGCGATGGCTCGGGCTACGGACCATGACGCGGTGGAGCCTGACTTGGCATCGCTTCCCGATCTGGAACGCCTTCGACCGGTTGTGAACCGGGTCGCCAGGGAGACATGGTTCAACCCGGATTGGCTCTGGAACTTCTGCCGGTCTATGCACTCGGCTGGTCTGTCCACCGACCAGACCATCGCAGCCCTGACCAGACAGGGTGACGCGAACCGCCTGCCGCGATCGAAGCGCGCGTTGAGGCGGGTGCAGTTGTGGGCATCCGCCTTGCGAGGGTCGTCGGCGACAGGCTAGTTTCCGAATGGAGGCGTGTCGTCTCTCAGCGTGCGTCGCGGAGGACACCTTGGTCGGTCATCGTGCGGAAGCCCTGCTCGGAGTAGTCCCGGAACCCCGGCTGCGCCTGGGCCCACGTGGCATACCCGGCAGCGGCCTCTTCCAACGTGTGCACGGGTTCCCATCCAAGGGCTTGGAGACCTGAGATGTCCGACAGGATGTGTCTCGTGTCGCCGACACGGAACCGCCCAGGCACTTCCGTTGACACTGGCACCCGGAGGCCTCTTGAGACGACTTGGGCGTAGTCGAGTACGGTGATTGCCTTCCCTCCGCCGACGTTCAGGGCGCGGAAGTTGGCTCGAGGGTCGTCGAGAGCAAGGAGGTTTGCACGCGCGACATCCCACACTGGAACGTAGTCACGCAGCTGCATGCCATCCTCGTACACAACCGGCGACCGACCATGGAGCACCCGCTGGACAAAGATCCTGAGTGCCCCGGAGTACGGGTTCGTGAAACTTTGCCGAGGACCCTGGGTGATGCTGTAGCGCATCGCGACCGTCGGAATGTCATACCGCGCTCCAAGATTGAGGGCGATCAGTTCCTGGGAGAGCTTGGAGATGCCGTACTGGTTGTGTGGTCGTGGGGGGTCATCCTCGCGCGTGGCTTGGGGCACCATGGGTTCGCCACCGACCGGGCATCGTGGTTCCCAGTCGCTTGCTTCCAACTGTGCCGACGTGCGTTGTCCGGGAAACTGCACACCGTGCACGGGACAGAGGTACCGGCCTTCGCCAAAAACCGCCTGGGACGTCGCGACCACGACCTTCTGGAGATTTCTCCGGAGCGTTGGTTCGGCAACGAGAAGTTCGTAGAGCAGTGCCGTTCCAGCGGCGTTGACATGGAAGAACTTGCTGAAGTTTGGCAAGTAGTCTTGGTACGCGGCGAGGTGAATGACTGCGTCGACCCCGTCGAGGGCGTCCCGCAGCGTGGCCGGGTCCTCGACGTTCCCGTGAATTCGCTGAACGTCTTCGGAAAGATACGCCGGCCAGATCCCGGCCTGATGGACTGGTTCGATAAGTGCGTCCAACACCCTGACGGTATCGCCCCGGGCGACAAGGAGGTCGACGGTGTGTGATCCGATGAACCCGGCCCCGCCGGTCACCAGGACGAGACGACTCATGATTGGTTCCTTAGGTTGGATTGGGCGCCCCACCAAGACCGGCCGGCGAGGCAGTGACATCAGTGAGACGCGACGCCCGACCGCGGATGACCCGCACCAGGCCAAAGGTGCCTCGGAGGATCGTGCGGTCGGCTTCGGTGACGGTGCAGGCAACTTCGACGTGGCGTCGGCCGGCCAGCGTGACAATCGCCATTGCGGTCAAGGTGCGGCGGTTCGAGGTAGGTGCCTCCATCGAGAACGAGGAGTAGCGAAGAGTGGTGACTTCTAGCCGATACCCCCCTGCTGCCTCGATGGCCGCGTCGATCGCGAGACCGAGGGGAACGGTGGTCATCGGATGAATGGCCCTTCCGAGCGGGGCGGGGGCGCCGCGGTACCTGGACATCAGAAGGCGCAGGAGCTCTGCGCTGGTCTCCAAGGTCACCGTATCGCCAATCGAGATATGGTCGTGCAACGCCCGCTGGGACGCGGTGATCCGTGCCGGATGGACGGACGAAGGGTGAGGTGGCGGGCGGTGAGGGGAGATTTCGGCTGGAGCCGCTCCGTCGCTTGGCGGTCGTGATGGAGCGGCACCAGGCGTCGTGATGCCGGCAGCGGGCTGCGCATGGTGATCGCCATTCGTGGGCGCATTCATCTTTTTGAGTATCGGCGATCGGTGCGGAACCGCGCAGCACGCGACACTTCCGGGTTTCCCGCAAGAAGCTGCCTTCGGCATGATGTTCCCGGGCGTCGAACCGGTCACGCGTTCCCGGTCGGCTCAACGCAACGTAACGCGTAGCCGTCCGTTCCCACCATGAGTGAGTCCGTACTCCCCCGTATGTACCGTTCCGCCGTTGTTGAGTGACGCCCAGACCCGTGAAACACCTGTTCAGGCCGGCAATCGGAAACCATCCAGATCCATGACCGCCTTTACGAATCGAGACGCCCACCCACATGCAGTCCCTCGAGAGGCACGGGTCGCGGGTGACCATGGATTGGCCGTACAAGCGTCAGACGCCTCGACCCATGGGCCAATCGGTCACGATGCTGGTGCGTTGCTCGCAACCACGTGGGCTCAGGTCCTGGCGGTTGTCGAAGGAGACAGGAAGGTCTCGCGCGCAACCTATGCATCGTGGCTTGTCAACTCGCTCCTCCTTTCCGTTACTCCCGGCAGTGACGGGATTGCCCCGCTGATTGTGGTCGGTGTCTCGCACCGGTTGGCGCAGAACAAGGTCCGGCAGGATTGCCTTGGTGCACTGGAGTCAGCCTGGACGACCGTGTTCGGTGAGACCGTGCGCGTTCAGGTTGAAGTCACGGGCGCGCTCAGAGCTCCTTCAGCTCGCGTTTCACTGACAATCACGACGGTTCCCGAGGGCAGCGGTGCCGTCGCAACCGAGGTTGAGCCATCGGACCACGTCGATGGCCAGGATGCTGGTCAAGGCCATGATGCGGGTGCACCCACTCCGAGATTGATCACCCCGGATAGCCAGCTCGAGGAATCGTTGCGTGCAGTTCTGGATGGACCGCCGATCGATGCACGAGGCCTTGTGGGAACGATCCCGAACCCGCGTTGGCGGTTCGCCACATTTGCTTCCGGCCCAACCTGCGCATTTGCCCTTGGCGCGGCGCGGACGGTCGCAGCGTCACCCGGGCGGGAGTACAACCCACTCACGATCGTTGGTCCGTCCGGCATCGGGAAGTCGCACTTGATTGGCGCAATCGCTTCGGTCTGGCTCGATGAACGGGCCAGGGACGGTAGCCCCGCCGGGCGGCGGCTCGCAGGTGACGGGAGTTTCGTCCCACTCGAAACGAAGCCACCGGGAATGCCAGGAACCTGCTTTGTCCTGACCGGGCACACGATTGTGAGTGACTTGGGGCTTGATGGGTACGCCTTGGGAGAAGCCTCAGCGCGTGCCCGTCGCTGGGGCAGACGCGCTTCGGCGGTGCTCATTGATGATCTGCACGTCGCGTTGTCGTCTGGTCCCATTCCCCGCGCTATCGCCACGCAACTGATTTGCGGTGCACTCGATGCCGGGGGCCAGGTCGTGGTTTCCACACGCGACAGTCTTGGCGATCTGACCGAGACTGAACCGGAACTCGCATCGCGCCTTGGATCAGGACTTGTTGCCCCGCTGCCCCCGCCGGACCATGAGACGAGGCTTGCGATCCTGCGGGCGCGTGCCACGGGTGTCGTTCCCGCGCTCCCCGATGAGGCGCTGGATCACCTTGCCCATCGGGTGGGTGGGAGCGTTCGCGACCTTGAGGGGGCGTTTTCGAGGTTGCGCGCGGCCGGGACGATTGGACGGCCACCCACGGGCACCGATGCTGCCGTCCGACCCGTTGGTCCGGCAAGAGTGGCGACTGGCGAACACCCGGTTCCACGCAGCGAGCTGGCTACATTCCTTGGCCCTGCCGATGAAGCGACGACGCGGTTCGACCCTTCAGGGGCCCGCCGTGCCGTTTCACCGCTTGCGTCCCGGGTGCTCGCGTCAATCAGCGCCGTGTTCGGGGTTGACCGGACGATGTTGTCTGGGCCGGGTCGGAGCCGCGAGGTGACCCTGGCACGGCACGCAGCGATGTATGTCATGCGCGAACAGCTCGACATGAGCCTGTCGGAAGTTGGCCGCCATCTTGGTCGGCGCGATCACACCACCGTGATGCATGCAGTTGCCCGGATAGGTTTGCTCCGGCAGGATGACGCAACCCTGAATCTTCTCATTGATGAGGTCTTGCGGTCTCTCGGTGCCATTGGCGAAGGTTGATCCACCGTCGTTGGGGCCGCGATGCCTTGGGCCTCTCCATTTCAAACTCATTGTCGTCACGCGGTACAGTACTGACGGGTTGCCGAAAGGAATAGTGATCCGATGCGTATCGCTTGTGTGCAGGACCAGTTGAGCCGTGGCCTCGCCACCGTTGGCCGCGCCGTGAGTTCCCGGACGACCATGCCGGTTCTTGGGCACGTGTTGCTTGCGACCGATGGTGAGCGACTTCGTCTCGCTGCGACCAACCTGGAACTTGGGATCACGACGTGGATCTCCGCGCGGGTGCTTGAGGAGGGACGTGCGACGGTGCCAGCCCGCCTCCTTGCCGAGTTCGTGAACTCCCTTCCAGCTGGGAAGGATGTTTCGATCGACGGCGGGACGCGTGGTGCCCCTCTTCACCTCTCGTGCGATCGCATCAGCGCAAACGTCAAGGGGATGGATCCGGACGAATTCCCACCATTGGCGACCGGTGATGATCGGCCGGCAGTCCGCATTCCATCGCGCGAGTTCAGGACGATGATTGACCAGGTTGCATTCAGTGCGGCCCGTGACGAGTCGAGGCCGGTGCTTGGAGGTGTCAATGTCAAGGTATCGGGCGTCCAGCTGACGCTTGCCGCCGCCGACGGCTTCCGACTGTCCATCAGGCACGCGCGTCTCGACCACGGATTGCCGGAACCGCTCGACATCATCATCCCCGCGCGTGCACTCACCGAACTTGGCCGCCTGCTCGGCGGTGATGACGACGACGTCGAACTGAGCGTAACGGGCAACCGGACCCAGGTGCTCTTCCGCGTGCGCACCGCTGATGGTGAGACCGTGCTTGTCAGCCGGTTGCTTGAGGGCCAGTTTCCAGACTTGCAGCGGGTGATCCCGAAGACCGCGACGACCGAGATGACGATCTCCCGGTCCGAACTGGCGACAGCCATCAAGATTGCGTCGATCTTTGCGAGGGATGCGGCGAACGTGGTTCGTTTGGACCTCCAACCCGGGGACGAAGGCGGCGTCACGCCCGGCACACTCGAGATCACCGCGACGGCACCCGACGTTGGTGATAACAAGAGCCAGATGCCCGCCGGGATCACCGGAGACGAGACACACATCTCGTTCAGTGCCGAATTCCTGTCTGATGTACTCGGCGTCTTGAAGTCCGACCGGATCCACCTCAAGTTGACGGGCCCGCTTTCCCCCGCGGTCATCGAGGGCGTCGGTGTGGAGGACTACACGCACGTCATCATGCCCATGCACTCGGTGCGCTGATCCGTCGATGGTTTTGGCTGGAGGCTCGGCTACCGCGCGATGAGCGAGGGCGAGTCTCCAATCACGTTGACGCAATGAAGTGATCAATGTGCGCGACGGCTTCACGGGGGCGTGAAGCATGGATCGCATGTGACGCGCCGGGGATGTGCACTCGAGTGCCCCGAGGCAACCGCCGGGCAAACTGGTTGGCGGCGTCGTCACCGAGTGCTCCATCGACGGCCACATCGGCTTGGATGATCAGGACGGGCACGTGCAGTTCGGGCGCAGCATCCCACGCCCAAGGCGCGCCTCGGGGGGAGGCGAGGTACGTCTCAAGGGTTCCCGGCGCCGCAAGTCTGAAGAGACCGGCGAGTGACCGTGAGGCGGCGTCCCCGTGGAAGCTCGCCAAGTAGGTCTCGAGCGGCCCTGGGGGTTCTTGACGAAGGCGCGCGACCTCTCCGACAACCTCATTGCTGATTGCTGGATCCAGTGGCGGGTCGAGGAGGACAAGCCGGCTGATCCGATCAGGCTCAGCCATGGCCATCGCCAGGGCGACGAGGGAACCCAGCGAGTGGCCGATGACGGTCACTGGTCCCGGGCTGCCCTTGCGGTCCATGAGCGCCAGGACATCAGCGGCATAGTCGGACGGGGTGTAGTGGTGCGGCAGTGGTGCCTTGCCAGATGCACCGTGCCCTCGCAGGTCCGGTGCGATCACTGGACGCGCAAGAAACCGGCGGGCGAACCCTGCCCACACCGCTCCGGAAACGCCGAGGCCATGAAGAAGGATGGTCTCTGGAGGGTGGTGTGGCGACGACGTGTGCGTCACGCCGAATTCGTTCAGGTGCAGCGCAACGACGCTTCGTGGACCGTCCTCAATTGCACGGGTCACTGGTCACCGTGGGATAGCCACCTCACCTGGTCTGGCGAGAGCTCGAGGTCCGCAACCGCAAGACTGCTCTGAAGTTCCTCGACCGTGGCCGGACCGACAAGCGCGTGCGTCTGAAGGCCCGGCTGGTTCAGGACCCAGGCCAAAGCGACTTGCGTTGGGGTCAGTCCCAGCTGTTCGCCAAGCGTGACCGCCCGATCGTACCTCGCCCAATTCTCGTCGTTGTAATAGACCCGGACCATGTCTGCATTCGAGTGGTCGTCACGCTCGAACTTGCCTGAGAAGAACCCACCTGCCTGCGACGACCACGAGAACAGTGGCATGGCATGGCGCTGGTACCAGCCCTTTGACGCCTCATCCCCTGAGATCGAGATGCAGTTTGCCCACATCGGTTCCTTCGCGACGGCGAGGGCGATGTTCGGGCTGCTCGCGGTGAATTGCACGAGACCATGCTGGGTTGCGTACGCGTTGGCTTCTTGGATACGGGGGATTGACCAATTCGATCCGCCGATTGCGCGGATCCGCCCACGAGCGTGATGGTGGTGGAGGGTATTCATGACGTCGGAGACCGGCACGCCCTGATCGTCTCGGTGGAGTACGTACAAGTCGACGTGATCAGTGCCCATGCGCTCAAGGCTGAGCCCGAGGTCGTAGCTGATTTCAGTAGCGCTCACGCGGTCTCCCCGTGAGTCATGGTGTGCACCCTTCGAGAGGATCAGGATGTCTTCACGGCGTCCACCGGAGCGGAGCCATGCGCCGATGTTCCGGTCAGACCATCCGCCGCCGTAGATTGCAGCGGTATCCACAATGTTCCCGCCGGCCGCGAGGTACGTTTCGATGAGGTCCTTGGCCAGGTCAGCGCGGCCCTGGGCGAATGAGGTCGACCCGAGAACGATGCGCGCAACAGGTCGGTCGATGCCGGCAACGGGTCCATATCTCATGCGGTGCATGGTAGCGTGCGAGTGGTTCGCCAACCCACCGGCGTGACCGTTCACGGGGTGACAGAATAGCAGGGATAGTGTTCTTGCTTGAGCACCTCGTTTGGTCGTGGGAGGTCATGCCGTGGCTGTAGGTACCGTGACTGCATCGCATGTGAAGCAGGTGGCCCCGTTCGGAGAATGGGAATCGCCAATCGCTCCGCGAGACATGGCAACTGGCGGGCTTCAGATACTGGCACCGACGTACGCATCCAACGGGTCCCTGTTCTGGCTTGAGGGACGTCCGACTGAAGCGGGGCGCGTCGTCGTCGTCGAGCGCACCGTGGGTGGGGTAGTCCGTGACTGGACACCGGCGCCGTTCAGTGTGCGGTCACGCGTGCATGAATACGGCGGTGGGTCATACTGGCTTTCTCAGGGCACAGACGGCAGTCCGCTCGTGTGGTTTGTCGACTTCGCAACGCAGCGGGTCTTCCGGCAGGCGGGAAGCGATCACGATCCAGTCGCCGTGACCGAGGAGACCGGCGCCCGGCATCGCTACGCAGATGGCGCCGTGAGCCCGGGTGGCGACTGGATTGTCGCGGTGAGAGAGCGCCATGAAGGCGAGCACGCGACGGACGTCGTCAACGAACTCGTCGCAATAAGGACCGATGGCACTCGGGACACCCACGTGGTGGCTGGTGGTGCAGGTGAGAGCGGTCTTCGCGTCCCTCCCGCGGACTTCGTGGCGTGCCCGGCAATGTCCCCGGACGGGACGCGCATTGCATGGATGGCGTGGGACCATCCAAACATGCCGTGGGACACCACCTCGCTCTGGGTGGCTGACTTCGACCAAGTGAATGCGTTGGTCACGGGGGAGCCTCGGCTCCTTGCGGGCGGTTCTGGCAGTGGGGAGGCGGTCACGTATCCGGCCTGGAGTAGTGACGGCGACCTCTATGCGATGACGGACCGGACCGGCTGGTGGAACCTGCACCGGTCGGCTGGGGGTTCTGGGTCGTTGGCTCCCGTATGGCAGGTCGACCAGGACTGCGCTGGACCGATGTGGGGATTAGGTTCGGCACCGTATGTGCTGCTGCATGATGGCACCGCACTGGTGGTCGTACGCAATGGTGCCGACGGCGAAATGTTCAGTGTGGATTGTCGGTTGGGGTGTGCGACTGCAATGAGCCTGCCCTGCACCCAGATCCAGGCACCGATTGCCAGCGCCGGATGGAGAGTTGCACTGGTTGCGTCGTCGCCGACGCGTCCGGGTTCGCTCCTCGAATTTGATCTGGAGGATGACAACCCGCCATCGACGGTCATCCAGGTCCGCGAAAGTGCGGTCCCGGTCGTCGCCGGATCGGTCTCGGGTGGCGAACCGATCAGGTTTGTCACGGGGGATGGCGCACGCGCGCACGCGCTTTTCTATCCGCCCACAAATGCAGACTGGGTTGCGCCGCCAGGTGAATTGCCGCCAGTGATCGTGTTGAGTCATGGTGGTCCGACGAGTGCGGTCGGGTCTGGCTACCGACTCGACATCCAGTTTTGGACGACGCGTGGTTTTGCGGTAGTTGACGTCAATTACCGCGGAAGTACCGGTTTCGGGCGGGACTACCGTCAGGCGCTGAACGGCAGATGGGGTGAAACCGACGTTGAGGACTGTGTCTCGGCAGCTCGTCACCTTGCAGATTGCCAACGCGTTGACCCGAAACGTCAATGCGTCATGGGGGGAAGTGCCGGAGGCTACACAACCCTCGCATCGCTCGCATTTCGTCCCGGGGTTTTTGCCGCTGGAATGAGTGACTACGGTGTGGGTGACCTTGAGGCTTTGGCGTTACACACGCACAAGTTTGAGTCGCGGTATCTGGATACCGTCGTCGCGCCGTATCCCGAGGGGATCGCAACCTATCATGCGAGGTCACCGCTTGGCCATGCCGACCAGATCACCACTCCCTTGCTTCTCCTTCAGGGAGAGGAGGACCGTGTCGTGCCCCCGGATCAGGCTCGGTCGATGGCGAAGGCACTTGACCGCAGGGGCGTACCGCATGCCATCATCGTCTTTGAGGGTGAGGGTCATGGCTTTCGGCGGGCATCAACCATTGAGGCAAGCTACCAGATCAAGCTGAGTTTTCTTGGTCAGGTGTTAGGCCTCGCGCCTGTCGGCATTCACGATGCCGTCCCTATTCTCCACCACCCACGCACGACCTGATCTTGGTCGGACAACGTGGGAACCGATGAACGCACGAGACTGGGCTGACGCGATGACGATGGATCTGGGCCGGCCCAAAGGGCCTGGCGGCGGATGTGCCTGGAGGGTTCCCGGGGCAATGCGCTCATGACACGGGATGCGGGACGCATGGTGTTCGGCCCGTGGGTGCCCGAGGAAACGCCGGGACCCGATCAGGGTGGTGGCGGATCCGTGATCCCGTTGGTGCTGAGCGAATGGCGTGCAGTCTCATCGTTGGATGATCCAGGCAAGTTCGAGACATTTCCGGCGCCATGGTCGAACCCGCGACGACTCGTCACTATCGTCGATGAGGAACGGCAGTCCGTTGACCGCGTCCGTCGGTTTGTTGCCGGTTGGGAGTGGCTCGAACGTCAGACGCGTAGCCATGTTGCGCGCCCGGTGTTGCTCCCCAAGCGCGAGTGTGACCACTATCTTGCCGGGGCCGGGGTCATGCTCAAGGCCTCCAGATCGGACCGTGCCACCAACGGGTCTCCCGGCATGGGAGGAACGGCCAACTCGACTTTGCCGGAGCAAGTCGACGGTTCGCCAGGCGCCCGCTAGCGAGCCGTCGTGAACTGGGCCGGTACGTACCCCGTGCGTCCTACGCTGTCGCGGACCATCAACCAGTTGCCCTTCCCACCTGATCCATCGTCACCCACGATCCCTGAGGTCACGATGGTCAGTGATGTGCCTTCCCGGAATGCAACCTTGGGTACCGTCCGGTCATCCCATTGGGGACTAGTGCGGAATGCGACGCCCCGACCACCGGTATTGGCGACGACGACGCGCAACATCCCGCTCACGGGTGCTTGGGCTGGAGACACGCTGACTTGGGATTGAGCGACTGGTGGAGCAGGTTCGGCAACGTTCTCGGCGGGCGACGTCGCTTCCGCACTTGGAATGCTGGCGTGCAAGAACTCCGCACCATCGTGAGCAGCAATGGGATCAGTTCCAGCGGTACCGAGGGACATCACCTCGGCCACGCCACCCAAAGCCAGCCCGGGTCCATTCGAATCGACGGCAACTGAGGAGGAGGCGTTCATTGATGGGTCGGTGTCAGCTACCGCGCCTTCCGGTGTGAGCGTAGGTGTCAATTCCACAGTCGGCGCGGCGAGGGCGTAGTCGATCTCGTGGCTGAACGCTGGCTGTGCGACGACCCAGATACCCGCTGCGAACAGGCATGCCGCCGTGACCGACAGGAGGTATTCGCCGGCGGCCTGGCGTGATCGGAATGCCCAGAAACGCTGTGTGCGAGGCAGGAGAAGCCGTGCAAGGGCGGCGATGTAGAGCGCAGCAAAGACGACAACGCCGATTGTCGATGCATAGACTGCCCATCCCCACCAAGGCCATGCGTTCCCTGGGAGCGCCAGGCGCGGACGCGATGGCCTCGTGGCCAGTGGCAGCTGGGGCGAGAGTGAGACCAGGGTTTTCCGCGTTTTCTCCTTAATTGGTGCGGTTTCGGCGCTGGCACTGTGTTCGGTGTGGAGGTCATCGAGACTTGCCGGAAGCGCGTCGAACCACGCCGGATGCAAGACCTCACGATCGGTGGCGAGACGCACGGAACGCATGGTTCGGGGACGCGCCCCGAATTCGGGGCGTGAGGCGGCTCCTGCGTCGGCGATTTGGGCGTTCGCCCGGGTTGTTGACGAGTACATCAGCGCAACGAACGGTGGAACGGTCCCCGTCGCCCTTTCCGATCCAACACCTTCGCGGGTCAGACTTTCGGAAGGTGAAGCCGGTGTGGTCGTCACCACCGTGTCGCTGGGTGGGGCCATGCCAAGATCCGGCCCGAGAACGCCGTTGTCCTCCGAGATTGGAGATGCGCTGCTTTCGGTTTTTTCGATCGCAGGTCTCGTCGCCACCATCTCGCTGGTCCCTCCCGACACGACAGCCTTTGCGATCACTCGCATTGGCTTGGCTTGGCTTGGCATTGCGTTGGAACCTGATCGCACCGCAATTGCGGCCGCGGCAAGTTCGCTTTCGTCAAATCCGTCCCGCGGGAATAACGCGCCGGATGTGTCCGTGATGCGCCAGAGCGTCCGCTGGATTGCCTATCGCCGTCGGGGACGTGCCGGGATGTTGCGCTAGACTTGGGCAACGGGCGGCCCTGATGGGAGCTCAGGAGTGGTTGTTCGGACAAGTCCGGGGTACCAAGAGGGAAAGTTGAACCATGAGCCTTGAAGAGTCAGATACGGGGTCTGCAGGAGCCGTAACGGCGCTTGACCGGTTGAACATCACCCAACGGTACTTGGCAACCGAGTTTGCCGATGGGTATGAGGATGGGGTGCTGACCCGACGCGACCTGATCGAACGGGTTGCAAGAATGACGGGAGGAATTGGCACGGCCGCGTCAGTCCTGCTCGCACTCGGCATCCGTCCACACTCAGCCCAGGCGCAGTCGTCTCCGCCGGCGTATTCGACTCCGGGTGACGCATCCAGCCCCGCTTCGGTCACGCCCGATGATCCTGCAGTCGTCGCGTCAGACGTCATTGTCGTGAACGGCGGAGTGGAGGTTGCGGGCTACCTTGTGAGGCCTAGCGGTGATGGTCCATTTCCCGCAATCATGATCTGTCACGAGAATGCTGGAACCGCCGAACACTTCCGCGATGTCGCCCGGAGGTTCGCGAAGGCCGGATATGTCGCGCTGCACCTTGACCTGCTTTCCCGTGAAGGTGGTACGGAGGCCGTTCCGGCAAACCAGCGTGGAGCGGCCCTGACCGCTCCCGGCAAGGCAGATCTTTTCGTGGGTGATTTCCGCGCTGCGATGGCAATGTTGCGTGCAGATCAAGCAGTCCGCGGAGACGCAATCGGGATGACGGGCTACTGCTTTGGTGGCAGTGTGACGTGGAATGTCGCGTGTCGCGAACCGGGATTGCGGGCCGTGGTGCCCTTCTATGGGCCACCAGGGTTCCCGGAAGAACTCGGCGAGATCCGGGCAAGTTGCCTGGGCGTCTACGGTGAGACTGACGAGCGCGTGAACGCCAGCATTCCGGTCGTTGCATCGGCCCTCGAGACGTCGGGCATCGTGCACGCCTTGAAGGTGTACCCGGCCGCCGGCCACGCGTTCTTCAACGACACTCGCCCGCAGGTGTATGTCGAGGCTGCGTCGGTTCAGGCTTGGCACGACACGCTTGAGTGGTTTGCCAAGCATCTGGCGTGAACGGGCCGTGACTTGGGATGGTCAGGGTCGTTCGGGCGGGCGTCGTCGATTTCCCGTGGTTGGGGGAGCGCCATTGGGAAAGCCCCGTTGCACCCCCCCCGGGATGTCGCGCATCACTGCCTCAACGGCGGCTTGACGCTCCAGACGTGAAAGTTCCGGTGGAATGGACGGATCAGGCACAAGGCTTGATGCGTCGTACTCGGAAAGGTCGTCGTCATCGTCTGGAGGCTCATCGTCATCATCGAACCCGTCATCCAGAGTGGGACTTGTCAATGGCTCAGTCTCTGGGGACGATGGTCTTGCCGGATCTGCTGTCCGGCTGGCAGGTTCATCAATGTGTCGCGTTCCTGCCGCATCCCCCGAAGCGTGCAGGGACACTGGGCGCAGGTCATCCCGGCGCGTGCCGGGGTTGTCTGGCATGACGGTCAGATACCGGCGTGTGCCGGGCGCGGTCAACAGCGTTTCCTGCCACGAGGACGAATCCATGCCTCCGTCCCGTGAGGCAGATCGTAGTGCCTCGCGCAAGCGTCCCTCGTGCGCCTCCATGTCGGAGAGGCTTGAGAACAGGTATTCAACCTCGAGGTCTGGTTCACCAGCACTGCGGGTGTCGACACTGACAAAGCGTCCCCCGGGCCAGCCAACCGGCGCTCCAATCGCGTCAATCAGACGGATCGCAGCGATCACGTCGGGACGCCGTCGTGGCTTGCACGAATAGCCGAGGCGAAGGATCAACGTTGCCATCGGGTGCAATCATCACGTGCGGCGAACGGCTGTGCAACCCGGAAGACGCGGCCGTTCACTCGCCGTTGTCAACGACCGGCAAGTCCGGCGCAATCCCATCAGGTGCGTCGTCACCCCCATGACGATTTCTCCAGAGTTGCCCCCGAACCTGCCACCACAGACGTGAACGGGTCACGTTCGGACAGTACTGGGTGTGGCTTGGTGTCACTGGCGAACATGTCCAGAGCGTGAGGCGCGCGGGTGGCCGCGACGTAGAAGACACGGCGGGCATCGTCGGTCAGTGCGTTGTCCTGCCAGGTAATCGGGTCCCGGGAGTGGTCCGGGCACGTGGGCATCAGGATGAACACCGTTGGAAAGTCGAGGCCCTTCGATCGACGCATTGTCATGAGTTTCACGGTTGGCGCGCCCATGAGCATCTCGGTTCGACCGTCAATACTCGTCGAGGCGACCATCCGGTCCGTCAGGCGGTTCAGTATTTCTGTGCCGCGCGCATCTCCAAGATAGATGACCCCGATGAGCCCCGGGTTCACCTGGGTTGCGGCCTCGACGACCGCATCGAGCAACGCGTTCAACGCATCACCGGACGACGTCCCGATGCAACGCTTCGGCGCGGGTCCGGGTCGGTCCGGATCGATAGCTGCCTCGGCAACGTCGTCGCGGGACTGATCGGCAACCCGCCCTGCCTTCGCGAGGTTCCAGACCTGCTGCGTGGTGCGGTAGTCCTTGGTAATCCATCGGCGGGTCGTCACGTGTGGTGCGATGGCATCCCTGATTGCTCTGAAAGGCCGGTTGTACCGGCGTTGGACCGGGTCACCGAACGCAAACAGTCCAGCACCGGTACCCGGCAGTTGCCGACGACACAGGTCGTTGATCCCCGGGGTTGCATCCTGGACTTCATCAATGATGATTTCCCGATAGGGACGCACCGACGTTGATGAGGTGGTCAACGCGTCTGTCGCAAGCCGGGACAGGTCGTCCCAATCGGCGATGCCTTTGTCTCCGAGTTCCGCCTGGACCATCCCCCGACAGACCAGATAGCGTGACGCGCGCCCTCCCCGAGGCGTTCACCGCGCCATCCACGGTCAATGCCGGGATCGGCTTCGCGCGTCGTCAGGTTTGACTGCTTGATAACTGCCGAAATCTCTTCGTGGACGAACCGCCCGTTGCGTCTGCCAAGCGCGGTCCTCTGATCGTTCGTCAATCTCCCGAAATGCCCACCGGTCAGTTGGCGAAGAGTGTCCTTTGTGGGACCGTTCACGTTGCCCGGGAGTGCCGGGATTGTTCCACCCGAACGGACAATCAACTGCAGGCACCAGTCATGCATGGTCATGATCTCAACGTGGGAGGGAAGGGGACCGTTGGCGTGCGCCTCGGCCATCTGGCCGACTGCCTGGGCAAGTGGACGATTGAAACACCGGTAGAGGACCGGTCCGGCGGTCGGTTCAGACGCACATCTGACAAGGCGGTGCATTGCCATGACGGTCTTTCCCGTTCCTGGTCCACCGAGAACCAAACACGGTATCGCGGGGTTCATGTCGACCAAGTCACGCTGACGCTCATCGAGAGGTGTGAAGTTGGTTTCAATCCCGCGGGGCATCATGTGCCGGAACTGGGCCAGGCCGTCAACGGCTCGCATTGTCTCGGCGAGAATTGGGAAACCTACCTGTCCGAGGAGTTGGTCCACCGACCCGCATCGGGGCACATCGGCAATTTCGGCCAGGACGGTTTCGGCCTAGCTCGCATGTTCGTCCGTCCAGCGATATGCCTCCTAGTGATGGTCAACGTGGGCAAGTGCAATTTCCGTCTGGTTGACTGGTACCAGGATGAGCCTTGCCTCGCCGTCGACCCGTGCGGACCAGAACGAGCGTCTCTTTCCTCCCCCAAGTCTCTCGAGGTTGAGCCCAGGTGACCGATGGTTGGTTGAGAGGCGATCGACGCACCCATCGATCCTCTTGCGGAGATAGGGGTTCCGACGGTGGCGTTGAACGGATTTTGCGAATGAGGAGGTCGCCCAAATCCGCTCGACCTTCCGTATCGGAAGCACGTCTGCATCACGTGCACGTGAATTCATGATGGTTGCAGTCATCCCTCAAGGGAGTGGTTGATCTGACCGTGCGGTGCCATCGCAAATCGTAACGTGCGAAATATAGATGTCAAACACATTGTGCATCCGGCGACGGTCGACACCGTCCACCACCAGTGGCGAGTGTTGGCGATGTGGCCTGATCATGGAGTGATGACCAACGGAGAAGTTTCCGGGACGGGACGGGTTTGGGAAGAATCGAAGCATGGCATCCGGCATCTGCGCTGCACGGTTCCATTGATGGGTACCGATGGAAGGCATCCGGTTTGGCGGGTCGGCTCGGTCCTGCGCCACATCCTTGGTTTGTCCCAACCGGAGAGGGCGCGGGCGTGGCGCGACGGGGTTGTCGAGGTCAATGGCCTCAGGGTGGAAGCACAACACCGGCATTGCGTTCCCGGTGACGTGGTGTCAGTGACCTTTCCCGATATCGTTTCCACCGTCATTCCGGAGCCGGGACTGAGCCTCGAAGTCATTTATGAGGATGCGTATCTCCTTGCGGTTGCGAAGCCCGCGGGCCAACTTGCCCATCCCGCCCGCAGTGAACAGACAGGCACGGTTGCAAATGCCGTGGCCGCGCGGTACCGCCTCGAAGGGCGATCGCTGGACGCCGTGCGTCCCATCCATAGGATTGACCGGGACACGTCCGGCGTTCTCCTGTTTGCGCGCGACAGTCGCACGGCGAGGCTTCTCTCTCGCCACCGTGACCGGTCACCACTCGAACGTGATTACCTGGCACTTGCCACAGGCAACGTGCCGGCGTCCGGGCACATTGCCGGGTGGATGGGTCCTGTACTGGGGCATCTGACCAGGCAACGGATGGTTGACGAGGAAGAGGTGAGGTTGGCTCCTACCCATTCACCGACCGGCGATCCGTTGCCCAAGGTCGCCGGATGGAGTGAGACCAACTTCCGTGCGGTCGCGCGCGGGCGCTCAGCCAGTTTGGTCGCCCTGCGACCGCGATCGGGTCGTACCCATCAATTGCGCCTGCACCTTGCGTCTGCAGGGCACCCGATCATTGGTGATGACCTGTACGGGGGCACGAACGAATACGGCATGGAGAGACAGGCGCTGCACGCGTGGCGGGTGACCTTCCGCCACCCGGAAACTGGCGTGCGGATCGAACTGGTTGCCCCCCTACCCAGTGACATCCGGCACGCGGTGGCCCGGGCGCTGGGGGTCTGACGGACCGCGCGACTGATCCGACACGAGCCAGTCGCGCGATTGGACGTTGCCGGTTTGGCACAGTTCGTCACACCGGGATGACGCGTGCATGCGCGTGACGAGGTTTCGGTCGGGCCCTGAAAGGAAGGTCACGGTGGCATACCGCGAAATCGTGGCGATGCATCCGAACGGGGTGCGCGTCCAGGCTGCGCTTGAGGCGTGTGGGATCCGGACCAGGATTGTCGAGACACTGGAGGGTTCACCAACTGCCGTCACGGCGGCGGCACAACTCGACATTGAAGTCGGACAGGTCGCGAACTCCCTGGTGTTTGAGGCCGATGGCGACCCGTTGCTGGTGATCACTTCCGGGCAGCACCGCGCTGACCTGGGGCGGATCGCTGCATTCGTGGGGGCACAGACGGTGCGACGCCCCGGTGCGGAGTTTGTCCGGGAACACACCGGGCAACCGATCGGTGGCGTGGCGCCACTCGGTCACCCGAAACCGATCAGGACGGTTGTCGATCTGCACTTGGGGTCATGGGATGAGGTGTGGGCGGCCGGTGGGCATCCACATTATGTCTATCCGACGACGTTCGCCGAGTTGATGCAGGTAACCAACGGTCAGGCGTTCGATGTTGGCGTGAAGGCGTAGCGGGGGTGCCCGTTCACGCGGATGCCCGGTTGTCGGATGGAGTTGGCGGGTGAACGCGCGCCAGGTGAGTCACTACATTTGCCTGGCGGTGATCTGGGGGATCTCTTTCACCCTGATCGTGCGGGTTGTGGCTGTGTTCGGTTGGGTCGGTGCGGTGTCGCTCCGGGCGTTTGCCGCCTGCGTGATCCTCGGCGTGCTTGCAGTTGCAATGCGGCGCCGGCTGAATTTCGGAGGTGCGTGGCGACCCCTCGCCATGGTTGGGTCAACGACCGTGGCAGGGCAACTCCTGGGGCTCTCCTTTGCGACGCCCCGAATTGGCACGGCAATGGCGGCAATCATCGTGGGAACAATCCCGCTCTTCTCAATGGTGATCGGGCAGGCTTGGGGCATCGAGAAGGTCACGCGCAATGGGCGGATTGGACTTGTTCTCGGGATCGGGGGCATCGTCTTGCTCGTTGGCTTTCCTTCAGTGCCGTTCACGTCAGACTTCGCCATCGGCTGTGCGGCATCACTCTTCGGATCGTTTTCGGCGGCGATCGGCAGCAATGTCGCCCGCAACTCGCTTCAGGCAGTTGGGTCGTGGGAGCAGACGATCGGCGCATTCCTGTTCGGTGGGATCGTGGCATTCCCTCTGCTCATGGTGGTGCCGGTACCTGTCACCCCAACGCTCGCTGATGTTGGGGAACTCTTCCTCCTGGCGGGACTTTGCAGTTGCCTCACCTACATCATGTACTTCCGGCTGGTTGCTGAGGTCGGAGCGACAATCGCGATCAGCGTCGAATTCGCGGTCACACTGGTGGCCGTTGCGATTGGCGCGGTGCTCTTGGGTGAACGGCTGACGCCCGCCCAAATCGTGGGTGGGGTCACGATTTCGGTTGGGTGCGCGCTCGTCCTCGACCTCGTTCCTGCGCGGTGGGCGTCTGGATGATTCCCGTCGGTGCAGCACTTGCGTACAGTAGGCGAACGATTTCCCCCGTCAGGGATCAGCGGGAGCAGTGATGAGTTTCGACATTCCAACATTGCGCGCGCAGTTTCCATCACTCGCCTCCGGGATTGCTCATTTCGATGGTCCCGGTGGCACGCAGGCGCCGCGCCAAGTCGGCGAGGCTATTGCGTCGACCTTGACGGGACCACTCTCGAACCGGGGTCGGTCGGTCCGGTCGGAACGGAATGCTGATGACGCCGTGACCGCCTTCCGGCAGGCGTTCGGTGACTTCCTCGGGATAGACCCACGGGGCATCGTCTATGGGCGCAGTGCCACGCAGATTGTCTACGACTTCTCGCGCAACCTCGCGAAGGGGTGGGGTCCGGGAGACGAAGTGATCGTCTCGCGCCTCGATCACGACTCCAATATCCGTCCGTGGATACAGGCTGCCGAGGCAGTCAGCGCAACGGTGCGATGGCTTGGGTTTGATCCGGAGACGGGCGAGGTCGACATGGCGTCCCTCAACGCGATGCTTGGTCCACAAACGCGAATTGTCGCGATCACCGCGGCATCGAACCTGATTGGCACCAAGCCTGCGGTTCGGGCGGTTGCTGATTTGGCGCACGCGGCCGGGGCTCTGACATGGGTGGATGGTGTGCATCACGCGGCACATGAATTCGTCGACATGACTGCACTCGGGGCAGACTTCTACGTCTGTTCTCCGTACAAGTTCCTTGGCCCCCACTGCGCAGTCCTCGGGTCAACGCCCGCTGTCCTGGAGACCATCGCACCCGACAAGTTGCTGCCTGCGACGAACGTCGTTCCGGAACGATTCGAATTCGGCACCCTGCCGTACGAGATGATGGCCGGTGCGACCGCGGCGGTCGATTTCATTTCCGGGATTGCACCGGGCCTTGCGGTGGCGAGGCGGGACCGCTTGCGTGCGTCCTATTCGGCAATCCATGTGCACGAGACGCGTCTGCGGAACCGGATTGAGTCCGCGTTGGCAGAACTTGGTGAGTGGTACGAGATGCATTCACGTGCTGCCGACCGCACACCGACACTGCTTGCGACCGTCTCGGGTGGCCGGTCGGCTGAGGCGTCACGGTTTCTTGCATCCCGCGACGTTCAGGCACCGGCGGGTTCCTTCTACGCCTACGAGGCGTTCAAGCATCTCGGTTCCGGGGACACCCACGGTTTGCGGATGGGCCTGGCTCCGTACAACGACGACGACGACGTCGACCGCCTGATCGATGGCCTGCGGTCATTCGTCGGCGCGTGACCGGGATGCGTGTGGTGCGGTCAGGCGAGAACAGTCGTGTTGACAGAAAAATGATGGGTGCGACGTCGCCGTGGTCGCCCGTGTCTCACTTGGTAGGGACGCCAGGTGTGGGGCGATGACGACCACAGGTCCACTCCGGGCTGACGCGGTGCGGAACCGTGCGCTCATTTTGGATGCCACTCGCGAACTCGTGCGTGTGCACGGTCCCGATGTTGGCATGGACCAGATTGCCCGGGCGGCGGGTGTCGCGGTTGGCACCCTGTACCGCCACTTTCCGACAAAGGCTGATCTCGTCGGGGCGGTCGTGAGCGAGTTCTTCGACGTCGTTGCAGATGATGCGGAGGCGACCCTGGCGCGGGTACTGGCTGGGGAACCACCGGCGGGTGAACTCAAGGCGTTTCTTTCCCGGGTGCTCGAGGCCGGCGCATCGAACCAGGTGGCGAAGACGGCAGCCAAGGAGTTGGCTGCTTCCGGCGAGAACCCCGAGGCCGACGCAAGGATCCCGGTCGCGGTCAACGGGATCATCGCTGCTGGTCGGTCGACCGGCGACTTGCGGGACGACCTCACCGTCCTGGACATCTACCTGCTTGCCGGGACCGCACCCAGCGAGGCATCCCCAACCGTTCGCGAACGATGGTTGTCGTTGGTCACGCACGGAGTGTTCGCTCGAGGAGCGACTGCGGCTCCCGGTTCCTGAACCGACGTGGTTGAGGCGAGCTTGGCTGACTGCCGTGAGTAGTGCGGACACATGTTCTGATCTCACTCCCGAAGCGGTCACGTCCCAGGCAACTGGGCATCATCGTTCCTGGCGGGTCACCCGGTTCACCTTTTGGCCACGACCGCCCGTGCGATCGTCATCGCCAGGCGCCTCGGCGAGAACCGGCTTCCCGTCGCGAGGACAGTGTTCAGTCCGCCGTCAACGATGCTCGGACGATCCTGTTCGAGACCGCGGAAGGTTGTCGCAACGACCTGTTCGACCGATCGCTTTGGTCTCGCTGCAATGCGTGTGCTGGTGGCATTGGCGGCCGTGAAGAACGGAGTATCAGTGGCGCCTGGGCAGATGGCGACCACACGAACCCCGGTGCCACGGACTTCGTCCCAGAGCGCTTCGGTGAACGAAAGCACGAAGGCTTTGGTGGCAGCATAGACCGCCATCGTCGGGACTGGTTGGAATGCGGCCGTGCTGGCGACATTCACGACGACACCACGCCGGTTCGCGACCATCCGAGGCAACGTTGCACGGGTCAGTTCGACAAGTGCCGTGCAATTCAGGGTGACCATTGAGGAAAGTCGGTGTGGGTCGGCAGTTGCGACGTCGCCGTTGTCCCCGAACCCCGCGTTGTTCACGACACCGTCCACGTGATGGCCGGCCCGCCCAATGAGTTCGAGAAGCCCTGCGGTGGCGTCCGGCACGGCAAGGTCGGTCGAAATCGGTTCCGCAGTGATCCCGTGGCGCTCATGGAGTTGGGACGCCAAGGTTCCCAGACGATCGCCCGAGCGAGCCACGAGGATCAGGTTTGCACCACGCCTGGCGAACTCTTGCGCGTACCCCGTGCCGATCCCGGACGATGCGCCGGTGATCAGGATGGTTTGCCCATCAAATCTCATGGTGCATGCTCCCGTGTTCGTGCCGATGTGATGAAGCGGTCTGCCCGTCACTGCTCATCTAGGTGTGCTGGCAACCACGTACCCGTCCGACTGGGCGCTTTTTTCGGTGGCAACACCCGCCGTAGCGCGCTCAGGTGGTTGTCTACGAGAGGTGTGACAAGTGGTCACATGACGGGTCAATACTGGCAGGAACACCGCGTTCAGGAGGTTGCGTCTTGGTTCCGATCATGCCTTGGACGCCCCGCACCCCAATGTGGTTCGAAACAGTGCTGGTATCGGTCTCGGCGCGTCACGCAGGCTGGGCATCGGGACCGGCATCGCGCGGGCGGTACTTGAGACCCCGCGGGTGAGGCACCTGCCCAAGCGGGTGGAAATTCTGCACGGCCTCATCCCACCGAACCACGCGTAGGGGCATCACGCCGCCGTCCTCGAACTGGACGACTGGTTCGCGTCCTTGCGGTCCGACCGGATAGCTGTCAAGTTCAATGTCTGAAAGCAGGGATGCCCGACCGCTTGCCAACTGGTCGACGATCCGTTCGGCGTGCGGGGATGGAGGCAACCAAGCCTTTGGGATCCACGCCGGAATTTCGGTGCTTGAGTGGAGTTCGGACGTTTGGCTTGAGAGACCGTCCGGCCATCCGCGATGACCCCGGAGTATGGCGTATGCACGGGCAAGCGCAATTGCGCCTTCCTGATGGCGTCGCAAGGCCCCCTCCATGTCGTTGGCCACCTGGCGCACCTCTTCCGCTTGGTCAACCAGGGCTCGGGCATCAAGCCCCGTGTTCCCCGGGGTGACCGCCTCCCTGATACGGGAGGCTTCACGTTCCGCCACAGGCATGTCAGGCGGGACGACCGCATCAAGACGTGCAAGCAGATGACGTACTTCGTCACGGAACGCCTCATACTCGGTGAGCCGACCAGACATCCGGCGGAGCATGTACATGCCATCTTCCAGGAGCGAACCCAGAGACGCGCGCCCCTGCCCGGAACCCGCAAGCTGCGTCTCCTCAGTGAGGATCCGCTTGAACTCGTCGGTGCCTCCACAGACATCCGAATAGCGCGTCACGCGATGGGCTCCGGCCATGGGTCACTCCTTGGGGCGCGAACGGCGTGGGGCGCAGATCCGTCTGGCCGTCCTCCCCGGTTCCCGGGTCAATCGTTCCCAGTAGCGCCGTGGCACTGTACCCAGATTGTAGTGAGTTGGCGGTTCGGATCCGAGGGCGCTGGACCGCCAGGGATGGGAAATCACCCCTTGAGGTCTTTGGCGCTGAGCACGCGGTCAGTGCCTACCCCGAGTTCGTGAAGGATTGCGCGGCCGAACCCGATGTCGCCGGCGCGTTCCAGGTGGTGCGCATCGCTTCCAAGCGAGAAGCGCGCACCACGTTCGGCCGCTCTCTCGATGAACTGTCGGTGAGGCACCCGGCTCTTGCTGTTGAGTTCGATTGCGACGTCATGGCGCAAGCACAGGTCGATGGTTGCGTCTAGCCACTCGCGGGCGAGACTATCAGGTTGGGGATCGCTTGTGGGATCAATCGCAGCCGGTGAAATTGCGGTCACGTCCGCCTGTTCGGGAAACAGGGCGAAGTGGCCAAGGATGCGCACCGGCATCGTCTCTAGTGTGACGGCAAGCATTCGCAGCCACTCGTCGAAATAATCCCGACGGTCATATCCGGCCACCGTTGGCACGTATCGCGGATACATGCCAAAGCGCCAGTTGAGATATGCGGCAGACGTGACGCGCCCTTGCGGTACATCCACTTGATGCAGGCTCGCAATAAGGTAATCGAACTCGTCAAGGACACCGGAAGCGACGGCGATACGGGCCTCGTCACTCACGTCACCGACCGAGACCTCCGCCCCGACGATCACTGGAAGTGCGGACAGTGCTGTGATGTAGCCCGTGAGATCTTCAACTGACCGCAGGCGTCGGTTGTCCATCAGGATGTGATCGGAAAGGCCAAGGACCACACCGTGCCGCGAGGCTTCGGCGATCATCGCGTCGTGGGTCGCTCGCCCGTCCGAGAAGAATGAGTGGCTGTGCCAGTCGATGGAGAGACCGTCTGAATGCACCGAGTGGGGTCGTTCACCCGCTAGGATGCGTGGTGTTGATGGCATCAAGAACATGGTACCGGCGATGTGTCACGGCAATGTATCAGGACGTGTGACTTGCGAGCCGCACTCGTTTCGGATTCTTGTGACGATCAGGTTCCCGGTTCCCGGTGTACGCTTCGGTGAATTCGGTGACTACGAATTGGCATGGGCGGTCACCCCGTCCCGATGACTGGTGATGCGCGGTCACAAAGAAGGGGAAGAACTCATGAAGGCGATGCAAATCACCGGGTTTGGCGGTCCCGAACACCTTCACCTTGCTGAGGTACCGACGCCCGAACCGGGACCCGGAGAGGTACGCATCCGGGTGACGCGTTGCGGCGTCAACCCAGTGGACCGGTCGCAGGTCCTGGGACGATGGACATGGCTCGAGTTGCCTCATATCCCCGGTTCTGAAATTCTCGGGGTGGTCGACAAGGTGGGACCAGGGGTCGCCACCGTCAGTGTCGGCCAGCGTGTGGGAGTGGCTCTCCGTCTGTTCTGCAATCAATGCCACTACTGTTTGCGCGGTCAGGAGCAGCTGTGCATGGCTGACCCGCGCACGACCGTCTCACCGGCTATTCCTGGGGCATTCACCGAAGGTGGCTATGCGGAGTACACGGTTGTGCCGGCCATGAATGCAATTCCCGTTCCCGCCGGGGTGGACGATGACAGCGCATGCGCGGCCACCCTCGATGGCGTCACTGCGTGGCACATGATTGAGCGGGCACGGATTGCGGCTGGCGACAGGGTTCTGGTGGTAGGCGCGTCTGGCGGACTTGGAACCCTGTTCCTCCAACTGGTCCGCCAACGTGGCGCCGTTCCCGTTGCGGTCACGGGGAACATTGCCCATTCGGCCGCCTTTCATGCCCTTGGTGCGGAGGCGGTCATTGACCGGACAGCGGGAAACGTTGTTGATGAGGTGCGTGTCTTGACCGACGGACGGGGCATGGACGTCGTGCTCGACCCGACTGGGGCGGCGTCATGGACCGCAAGCATCGGTGCGTTGGCACGCGGCGGACGCTATGTCACCTGCGGCATCCTCACTGGCGCCGAAGTCACCCTGAACCTGGCGCCGTTCTACGCACAGGAACAGGAAGTGATCGGGTCGACTGGGGGGTCACGGCGGGATCTGGTCGACTGCTTCGACGCAATCTCGAGAGGCATCTTCAAGTTCCCGATCCACGCACGGTATCCACTTTCCGGTGCGGCTGACGCGATGAGTGCGCTCAGCGACCCGGCTCGATTGGGGAAGGTTCTGCTGGCGATCGGCTAGGGCTGAGGTGTTTCGCCCGGACACGTTCAAACGGGGACGTCCCGGGCGGACACGCCACGCCGTGGAAGGATGGTCTTCATCTTCATGTCTGGATTGCGGGTACTTGGCTCGACAAGTGGGCTTGTTCCGGGAGATCGGTTTTGCACGTCTCTGGTGGTGAACATCGGGGACGGGGTAGTCGTGCTGGATGCCGGGGCACCGCTTGCAACGCTCCTTCCCCAGGCGGGCATCGAATTCTCGGCAATTCGTGCCTTGCTCCTGACCCACTGGCACGCTGATCACAGTGCGGGGCTACCGCTGCTTCTCCAGAGGCTCTGGCTTCACAATGCGATCACGGCACCGAAGCAGGGAACGCCACCCGTGATCATTCCGCTGTATGGTCCGCCCCTTTCGGCATATCGGCTCGACCTCCTCCGCTCGTTCTACCTTCTCCCGTTCGATGAAGTCTTGCGACGCGACATCTTTCCGTTGCCGGTCACCGACATGGCTCCGGATGAGCTGATTGACCTTGGTGGCGGTGCGTCGGCGTCCATGTACCTGACAACCCACTGGACCCACGCGCACGCCCAACGGCTGATCAACGAGAATTTCGGGGTTCCGCCAGTCGGGTACGGCATCCGTATGGTGGCGGGAGGCCACACACTCGTGTACTCCGGGGATGCCGGGTCTCCCGAGGATTGCCGCCCCTACCTTGCTGGCGCAGACCTGCTGGTGCACGAACTTGGGCATTTTCATGCCGGAGAGGTGGCACTGGTCGCAAAGGACGCCGGGGTGCCGAGGCTCTTGCTCGTTCACCTGAGCGAGGAATACCACGGTGACATCGGCGCTGACCGGGCACTATCGGAGGCACGGAGTGCCGGGTACCACGGTGAAGTCATCGTGGCAAACGACGGTCTGGAGGTCCCGTTCTGACCATCAGGGGGTTTCGAGACGGTCGGGCACCGACGAATGGTTTGCAGGCTCGAGTGGTTTCACCACCGGATAGCCTCATTGTAGACGCGCGAACGCGCGGGACATCAAGGCTTGCGCGCGCGCAGCAGGTCGGTCAGGCATGCTGCTTGAAGGCCTGACCGTCCTTCATGATCAGGTGCATGTTCCCCGTGTCCTGAAGGACGCGAATGTCGGCGAGGGGATCGCCGTGAACGGCAAGGATGTCGGCACGCATCCCGACGGCGATGGTTCCCGTGAGTTGATCGAGTTGACAGCAACGGGCTGCGACGGAGGTTGAAGCCACGATTGCCTGCATCGCGGTCATCCCGCCGAGAACCATCCGCTCGAGTTCTTCGGCATTGGTGCCATGCGGACCTACCCCGCTATCCGTCCCCATCGCCACGGTGACGCCCAGTTCAACCGCCAGTTTGAAACTTGCCTGATGGTCGGCCATGACGGCGCGACCTTTCTCGACCGCCCAGGCAGGCACTGATGTGGGGTCTGCCTCGCCTCGCCGTACGACCCAGAGCGGTGCGATCAAGGTCGGAACCAGATAGGTCCCCCGCTTGCACATCTCCTCACAGATCTCTTCGGTGAGATAAATCCCGTGTTCGATCGAATCGACCCCGCACCGGACCGCATTCATGATCCCGACCGAGGCCTGCGCGTGGGACATCGTTGTCCTGCCAGCGGCGCGGGCTTCATTGACGATGGCCGTGATCTCCTCAATGCTGAACCCCGGCCGGCCGGGTTCGCTGCCCGGGCTCATGACGCCGCCGGAGGTCATCATCTTGATCTGGTCGGCGCCGGCGCGGATCAACTCGCGGACACCCGTGCGTGCTTCGTCCACGCCATCGACGACGGTCCAAGGGTGTTCGGACATCGGGGAAGCGGCAGTGTCGGCGCGAAGTCGTACGCCGCTCCGGGTGGTTGAATCCCCGTGCCCACCGGTCTGTGAGAGCGCGCCAACCGAAATCCTGACGCGCGGTCCCGGAAACAGCCCTCGTTCAATTGCGAGTTTCGTGCCTCTTGGCATGCCACCGGCATCGCGCACGGAGGTGATCCCAGCCTCAAGTGTCAACCGGGCGTTGACAAGCGTCTCGGCCACTTGCAGGGAGTAGGGGGTCTGCAAGCGATCCTCAAGGCCTTTGGGAACCATGGCAAGGTGAACGTGACTGTCTATCAACCCGGGCATGACGGTCAGGTGACGTGCATCGATGACGGAACTTCCTGAAGGAGCGTCATGGCCGTCTGCGATTGCAGTGATCGTGCCATCGCTGATCGTGATCTTGACATGATGCCGGGGATCGTTCCCGGCACCGTCGATGAGGGTCCCGGCGAGGATGGTGGTCAATCCAGTGCCAAGTGAAGTCATGGGCAATCTCCTCCGCGCAATCGTATCCGTGCCGGCATGCCTGCATGCCGACGCCGGAAGGTTTGGGAGTACCCTTTCCGGGTGATGAAGATTGATCCCTTGACAAACCTGCCAGAGGGCCATGCCCTCGCCACGCATCCCCTGAGTGCGACCGGCATTGCGGGAGGCATTGCGGATCGCAGCGCACCGGACCGGTACGCCACGATGCAGTACCGCCGGTCGGGCCATAGTGGCCTCCTCTTACCGGCCATTTCCCTGGGCGGTTGGGAGACCTACGGCGGCTATCGCGGGGCCGAGGTTGCCCAAGCGTGCCTCCACCGGGCTTTTGACCTCGGTATCACGCACTTTGACTTTGCGAACAATTACGGAACGCCGCCGGGCAGTTCGGAAATCATCTGCGGCGAAATCATCCGGCGAGACCTGCCTCGCGATGAACTCATCATCAGTTCGAAGGCCGGCTACCGGATGTGGCCCGGACCCTATGGCGACATGTTGTCAAAGAAGTATCTTGTGGCGAGTTGCGAGCAAAGCCTCAAGCGGATGGGGCTCGACTACTTCGATATCTTCTACCTGCATCGCACCGATCCGGTCACGCCCCTCGAGGAAAGTCTGGGCGCACTTGACCAGCTCATCCGGCAGGGCAAAGTCCTTTACGGTGGTGTGAGCAGTTTCAACGGCGCGCACTTCGCTCAATCCGTTCGGATCGTGCGTGAACATGACTGGGCGCCGGTAACGATCCACCAACCGTACTACAACCTCTTGCGTCGGACGATTGAGTGGGATCTGCTCCCACAGACCGAACGGGCAGGGACGGGCGTCATCGCGTTCTGTCCGTTGGCCAGTGGCCTGCTCACCTCGAAGTACCTGAGTGGTTCCGTACCGGCGGATTCGCGTGCTGCCCTTCGGTGGGGTGAAGAGACCACGGCGCAGCGCCTCACCGATCGTGACCTGGGCACCGTTCGGTCGCTTAACGAGATTGCCAAGGCGCGGGGACAGTCGCTGGCACAAATGGCCATTGCCTGGATCCTGAGGCTGCCGGGTGTCACGAGTGCATTGATCGGCGCGTCCCGTCCCGAACAGATTGACGAGAATGTCGCGGCCCTCAATACCCTGTCTTTTTCAACCGAGGAGTTGGCGTCGATAGACGCACTGACCAAGGCGCGTCCCTAGTTCCGAGCGGGTCAACGGGAGGGGGCGTGCCGGCTGGTGCGTCCTTCTCCCATCACCCGTGCCACTGGCCCGAATGCCTTTCCGTGGTCATGATTAGCCGGTGGGCACGACGCGTATGTCTGTCCCACCGATGAATGCGACGGCATCATCAATCATTCGGTGCGTGCCGTACTGCGGTTGGTATCCAAGCAGCGAACGGCATCGCGTGAGGTCGAACTCATAGTAGGTGGGGGTGCCCGCATCCCGGGCATCAACATAGGTTCGCCCGAGTTTCGCTGCCAGGTAGGGAATGGTGGTGTCCCAGTCGAATGCCTCGGGCGCGCCTAGCTGGATCGCGTGGCCTCGGGCGGCAGGGTGGTCAAGGGCCGCAACGCAGCCACCTACGATGTCGCGGACGTCCGCGACATGCTTGCGCCATGGGCGCCCGTTGCGATCACGCATCACCACGAGGGCGTCGTCGGCGACCGGCCCCGGGCCAATCACTTCCAGTCCCTTTCGCTGCGCTTTCATCGGGGCGAGGTGGAACTGGGGGAAGGTGGCAAATTCGCCGGCGCCGACGACCAGCGCGAACCGGAGCGCAACAACCGGCATGCCAAAACTCCGGGCATACCCAAGTCCGAGATCTTCGGCCAGTGACTTGGTGACTGCGTAGTACCCGGCGGGCTTGGCAGGCAGTGTCTCGCTGACGGGCGCCGTCATCCCGTCAGGAAGGTACTTTTCGTAGACAGCGTCCGTGCTGGCGATGGCTACGGTCGCGAGATCAGGAATCGACTTTGCCGCTTCGAGCACATTGAATGTGCCACGCACATTAATATCGAAGTACTCCGCAGGCGTGAATGGCCCTCCGCCCTGGAATGCCCCACCCAGGTGGTAGATGGCTTGGACGCCGGCACAAGCGCGTGAGATCGCGTCCGGGTCGGTTAGCGTGCCCTCGACGAGTTCCAGCCCGAGCCCGGCGAGCTTCTCCGTACGGGCATCACGCGCCCAGACAAGGCCTCGAACGTCGTGACCCTGTTGCACAAGCGATGACGCGAGGTTCGCGCCAATGCGTCCAGTGACGCCGGTGATGAGGATGCGCATCGGTGATCTCCTATGCCATGTCCAGGTCAGGGAACTGGGACGGACAACGTACCATGGGACGATGCTGTCTGGCTTCGGCAACGTGACTTTGTGCAGGGAACAAGAGCAATTCATGGGAGCGACGGACCCGGTGCCGGCGAGTGACGGGATCATGGAGGCGGGGCGCGCCCGGCAACTCCTGACCGGTGCACTCCTTGTAGCAATGAGCACCGTCGCCTTCGAGACGACCGTCGTCGGCGCGGCCCTGCCGTCAATCGCTGGAGAACTCCAGGGATTTGCGCTGTATCCGTGGGTCTTTTCCGGGTATCTGCTCACGTCGACCACCACAGCGCCCCTCTACGGAAAGATGTCCGACGTTTTCGGGCGTCGTCCGCTCTTCTTTCTCGGATTGACAATATTCACGCTTGGCACGTTCCTGTGCGGGTTGGCGTGGAACATGCCCATGCTCGTCATTTCCCGCCTCATCCAAGGAGTTGGTGCCGGCGCGGTCCTGCCGCTGACGCTGACCGTCATGGGAGACATCTACTCAATCCAAGACCGGGTCCGGGTCCAGGCGATCACCTCAAGCATGTGGGGCTTCTTCAGTCTCATCGGACCCTCGGTCGGCGCATTGATGACCCAATACGTGTCGTGGCGCTGGGTGTTCTGGTCAAACCTTCCGCTGTGCCTGCTGTCAATCGTCTTTCTTGGTATTCACCTCAAGGAGAAGGTCAGCCGGCGAGTGGTCACGATTGATTACGCGGGGGCAATCACCCTAACGGCGGGCCTGGTCTGCCTTTTGCTTGTCGCCCTTGAGGGAGGACGGTCTCTGCCGTGGGGTTCTCCCGAAATGTACGCATGTATCACCGCTGGTGTGGCCCTGCTCGTGGTCTTCGGATTTGTCGAACGGCGGGCACCGGAACCGATCCTGCCGTTTGCGGCGTTTCGCCTCCGCCCGGTCGCGGTTGGCAACGCTGGCAATGTGCTGGTCGGCTTAACGAACTTCGTCCTCGCCTCATTTGTGCCGTTGCTCGTGCAAGGGGTCCGCGGTGATGGCGCGACCGGGACAAGTGCTGTCCTGACCCCACTGGCGTCAGCTTGGTCGATCGCGGCGATCGTGAGCGGGCGGATCTACCTGGCACTCGGGTTTCGCATGTCGGCATTCCTGGGAACCGGGACGATCGCCTTGGGGTGCATTGGCCTGGCCATGACCGGCACGAATGCACCGCTCTGGGCTATCGCGCTTGCCATGGGCGTCACCGGCATCGGTCTTGGTCTGTCCTCGACGGCGTTTCTCTACGCGCCCCAAGTCGCGGTCCCGTGGAACCAGCGAGGCGCGGTGACCTCGTCAACGCAGTTTGCCAGGAATATCGCCGGAGCGATCGGTGTCGCCATTGGAGGCGGATTGCTGAACAGCCGCCTCATCGACGCGGCGGAAGCGTCCGGTGCATCACCATCAGAGGCGGTGCCCCTCGTATCCCAGTTATTGTCGGCGTCGGACCGTGCCCAGATTGACCCGGTTACGGCTGCCAAGTTGACCGGGATACTCGGTTCCGAGTTGATGACGATCATCACGGTGCTAGCAGCCATATCGGTCGCCGGCACCGTCTTCATGATCGCCTTGGCGCGTGACCCCAGCCCCGCAGAACCCAAGACCGTCGCTGCCATGTCGGTTCACGACTGACTTCGGCTGGTCAGGTCCTCCCTCCCTCGTCGAGTGAACAAGGGAGGTCTCGGCCTTACGCCAATGTGATGACTTGACCCGTCATCGCCGACGTGTTTGCCGCGAGGCAGATCTCCAAGCTTCGGGCGGCATCGTCGTAATCCTGACGCAATGCCGATCGGTCCCCTGTCCGTGACGCATGAAGGAATGCGTGGGCAATGGTGATCGTCGGGTCAATCTCGGAGGGGATCATTTCCACGGTTCCATCTCGGAAGAGCAGTTCGAAGTTGTGGCCCCGGATCTTGACTACCAGCCCTTCGGCCACGATGTCATGGCCCCACGAACCCTGGATGCCCGGAAACGCACCGTACGTCGTGGCCACACTTCCGACCGCACCGCCCTTGCACGCAAAGCTGACGCTGTAGGAGTCCCAGTTGTCCCACCCATCGGACTTCTCGTAGAGGGCATCGTTGTACCGGGCGTACATCGAGACCGGTTCGCCCCGGTCGCCAAGAAGGTAGCGCGTGAGGTCCAGCGGATGGATCTGGTTCTCGACAATGTGTCCGCCACCCCAGGCCCGATCCCAGTTTGCCTTGATGTCGGGCTTCTGGCGGTAGCCCCACGTGTGGATCAGGGCGATCTTTCGGCCCGCAAGGGCCTCGCGCGTGCGGGCGGCCCCGGTCGCGTAGCGGTGTTGCTGGCAGACCATGACAAGTCGGTCGGCCGTGGTGGCTACGTGCCGGAGACGGGCAACCTCAGCGAGGTCAAAGGCGACTGGCTTTTCAATCATGACCGTTGCGCCGACGCCGATGGCATCGATGGCCTGGTCGACGTGAAGGGGTGGCGGTGACGTCAGGAAGACGGCCTGGGGTTGGGTCATCTCGAGTGCTTGGCGGTGGTCAGTGAACACTTCCCCACCGATCTCGGATGCCAACGCCGATGCACGTGCGGTATCGGGATCGACGACGCCCACGACCTCTGTCCCGGAAAAAGCAGCCGCGGCACGTCCGTGGACAATCCCGCGACGACCGGCGCCGACGATGACGACATTCATGGTTGGTTCACCGGTTCCTTCCAAGCAAGGGGTTGCAACTGCGAGCGGTTGACGCAGGAGGTGCAACGGGCAGGATTGTCCCAGAGCCTTGCGGAGCCGAAGTATAGCGTCGTGCCCACGCTCGGGTTCACGTGCCGAGCAATTCAGCCGTCTACAAATGGAACGCCTCGGCAATCGTGCATCCCAGACGCGCGATCGCCGCACCCACGACAGTGTGCGCGACTGCAAACCCGGATCGGAATGGCAGACCCAGCACAGGGTGCCCGTTCATTGCGAGTGGTGCATCTCCGTAGAGCTGCCCGGCGATCTCCGCGGGGTCGGTCGTTCCGCGGGCGTCCACCGGGAGTGCGTGAAGGAATGTCATGTGTTCACAATTGCTAAGAGGGGGGTCTGGCAGCCCAGCTGATCCCGCTGGTGCAGTCATACCAGAGAAATGTACCGGGAGTTCGGCGTGGGACCTGAACCCCGCTGCATGGGCGATCACACAGAGTGTGTCATGCCAATCACCCGGACGGGAAAAGGGGATTGCCCATGGTGTTCCCGGGTCTGCATGTAACGCGCTCACGAGGTTCGACGCGAGACACTTGCGGACGAGGTGATCTGCGAACGTTGGCACGGAGGTTGGACCGGTTACCGCTGACCGGTACCCCACTGCCAAGGCCCTTGTCGTCGCTGGTGGCAGTCGGGCCAAATTGCCTGGTGATGGCCAGGGTTGCACCGCGACCGTGCCCGGCGTATCGCCTCAGGCCTCACGTCCGTGACCGGAAAGCATGCTGTGGGCGTTTGAGGCATCGGCGGGAACGATCCATGCGGTTGCACTTGGAACCGGAGGGGTGCGACCGGGAAGGGAGAGGAAGTCTAGGGCTGCCCGCATTGTCCGTTCGACGATGCCAAGGAGATTTACATTACGGAATGTGTCAAATTGCCATTGCGTTCGGGTGCGATTGCGCGACGGATTGAACAGACCGAAGAACTGCTGGCTTGCAAGGATGGTCGAGCCATCAAGCCTTGCGGTATCGCGAACGGCTCCGATGGAGGCTGAACCTTGGCGCATCGCACCATGGAACCCGCGCATTGCCGGGTCGGTCCCGTCGAGGAACGGTCTGGCGCGATCATGCCGGGACCGCGCCGGCAAACTTGACAGAAAAAGATTTTCAAGCGCCTCGCAACCCCCTTGAACGGTGACGGGTACGCCAGTTCCCAAGTCACACGTCCCTTGTGACGGGGATCGGTGTCTTCATCTGGCGGATCATCAGGAAGCCTACTCCGGCGGTCGCCGCATATGCGATGATCGCGATTCCGTTCACTGGGCCGTACCCGTAGGCGCCGGCAATCACGCCTCCGATCAGGGGCGAGGCAACGGCGAAGGGAACGGTCAGGGTGCTGTAGGCCGCGACGTATCGAGCGCGGGAACGTCCGGCTCGTTCAGCGAGTGCGAGAGGCAGGGCGGTGTCCGCCATGCCGAGTGCCGAACCCGCAAGCCCGACGAAGGCAAAGGTGCCAAGAAGCCATAGGACGTCCGGTGCGAAGATTGCCGATAGGGCCGCACTTGCGCCGAGGAACGCACCAATCGGGATGAGCACGGTATGGCGGAACCGTCCGGCGACCTCACCCCACAGGAGGGTTCCGATGAGGCTGCTTGCAAGCATGACGGCGCCGAAGGTTGCGCCATCCGCGTCAGTTGCGCCGAGGCGTCGGACGGCGGAGACGGCGTAGTACGCGGGTGCCATGCTGGCAAGTGCTGCGAGCGATCGACCAACGAGCAGAAGACGGAATGTCGCGTCGCTGGAGATGACTTGGGCGAGGTCGCGCCACCATGTCGGATGCGAGACCACGTCGCCGACGCTTTCCGCTTCGCCTTCGCCCGCCCACGCGGGATCATCTGGCTCTGGCTCCCTGACTTGGGCAAAGACGACAAGCACGAAGGACACGAAGAAGGTCCCTGTCGCGAAGCAGGCGACGAAGCCCCAGGGGAACGGAAGGTTTGCAAGAAGCCATCGTGCACCGAATGCACTTGCCACCCCGCCAATCGCGCCACTGGCCTGTTGGAGCGCGAAGTAGCGCGCGCGCCGGCGTGGTGGGACAACCGCGCCGACAATATCGAAATAGGCGGGCAGGACGATTCCCTCACTGAGCCGAAACAACCCCAGTCCGATCAGGAGCGACGCGAGCACCAGGCCGGGCGCCGTATCACCGTAGATGGCGGTGGCGACAATCGGCGCGAGCATCGGGATGCGTCCAATCCCAGCGGCGATGAGCACGAACCGTTTTCTACCTCCGCGGCGCGCGGCGCGTGCCGCCCATCGTGCCCCGAGAATTTGCGGGAGTGCGAGGCCGACAAAGTCGATGGCCGGTACCGCGCCAGCTAGCAGGTCAATTGGGGTGAGCCGTGCAACGAAGACCGGAAGGATTGACGATGGTGAGATGAACGTGAACCCAAAGGCGAACACGAACCCATCAATGACCAGCCACCAGAAATTCCATGACGCATGCCTGATGTCGGGCAGGCGCTTTGGGCTTGATTGGTCGCTCAATTCCGCACCGCGGGACCGAACCTAGCCGAGACACCCGGGCGCGACCGCGGGCCAAGCATGCGCACCACGGTCGCGCCACTTGCAGCGGCAAGACAGTACGCGACGAACGACACGCCGTTGACCGCATCGAACCCCGAGATCGCTGAGATAGCACCTCCGACTACCGGCGCGGCAATTGAGAACGGAATGATGACCGTGTTGTAGGACGCGACGTACATCCCGCGTGATGCCTCGGCCCGTTCGGCCAGTTGCATCGGAAGGGACATGTCACACATGATCTGGGCACTTGTGCCGAAACCCATTGCCACAAAGACTGGATACATGCTTGTGATCGAGGTTGCGGATGTGGCAACCAAGGCGCCAAGTGCGCCGATGATTGTTCCGCCAACGAGGAACCATGGTCTTCGTGACCTCGCGACAATCTCGCCCCACATGAGCGTGCCGACGAGTTGCGAACCAAGTGCGATCAGACCGAACGTCGCAGCGTCCATGTCACTTGCCGCCAGGCGACGGACGGCGCTGACGGCGTAGTAGGCCGGCGCCATTCCCGCAATCCCGATCAGGGCACGCGTCAGGACGAGGCGCTGGAAGCTGCCATCCGTGCGCCAGATTGCGACCACTGATTGGTGCCAGGAGGGGCGGTCTGAGTTGTCGTGGCGGGTGGGCGGGACACCTGCAGGGGCCGCCGGTCCGGACACGCCATCCGGGCGTGGTTCGCGGACCTGAAGGAATACACCGGTGACTGCGACCACCAGTGTCAGTCCGACTGAGAATGACGCCACGAAGTTCCAGGGAAACGGAAGTGCCCCGAGGACCCACCGCGCACCGAAGGCACTCACGATGCTCCCGACGGCGGTTGCTGCCTGTTGCCAAGAGAAGTACCGAGGGCGAAGTCGCGGATGGATGACCAGTCCGATGAGGTCGAAGTACGCAGGGACCCCGGCACCTTCGGCGAGACGGAACAGGAAGAACGCGAGCATCACGGTTGCGACAAGGATCGACGGGTGCGAATCACCCAGGACGGCAATGGTGACGATGGTGAGTGCGATCGGAATGCGTCCACTGAGGTTCGTGTACGCCTTGAGCCACTTTCGCCGGCCCTTCTGAGCGAACCTGTCCGCCCATTTGGCGCCGATGAACTGCGGAATCGCAATGGCTATCTGGTCGAGGGCAGTGAAAGATCCTGCGAACAAATCAACGGGTGTGAGCCTCGCGATGAAAACCGGCAGGATCGAGATAGGCGACAGGAAGTTGTAGCCAAGCGCGAAAAAGAACCCGTCCAGCACCAGTACCAGAATGTTCCGACGGGCATCAGGTACGGACCATGGGTCGTCGTCTCGAGCTTGGGGGATTGGCCGGGTCGTTGCGTCGGGAGGCCGCCTCATTTGGCGTTGTCCGGTTCCAGGGCGTTGCCGCTCCTTGACGGCGCACTCGGGCTGCCGAGTGGCAACTCGTTTGGGTTCCAACTCACGACGGTGTCCGAGACGGGATCGCTGGCGTTGTCGATGAGGCCGTCACAGTGGCAATGGCTGCGAGGACGGCAAGTGCTGTGGCAATGACGTACGTCGTTCCATACCCACCCGCGTCGGCAAGCGCGCCTCCGAGCAATGGAGCGATGAGGTTTATTGGCGAGACGGCGGTGTTTGCCACGGCCACGTAGAGCGATCGGTCCTGCCTTGACGCCTCGGCAAACGAAAGAGGCAGGGCACCGTCGCTGACGACGATCGCTCCCATCGACGCGCCGGCAAGCGCGAAGACGATCATGATCACGCTGGCGGACGGGGCCATGAATGCGAGCAACGAGGCCAATCCGGCGAGCACAGTTCCGGCGAGCAAGACATTCATGAGCTTCAACCGATTGGCGATTGCACCCCAGCCAAGAGTCGAGATCGTCTGGCTGGCAAGCAGGATTGCTGAATAGATGGCCACGTCGCCGTCGGTCGCGCCAAGTTCCCTGGTTGCCTGCACGGCAAAAAAGGCGCTTGCAAGTCCGGTGAGCGCAACCAGGCACCGTGCGATCAGGTAACGACGGAAGGTTCGGTCGCTTGACCAGACATTCCTCGCCTGGACAAGCACACTTGGTTGCGACGCCGAATCCGACTTCACGATCGGCGGTTCGCGGACGACCGACATCCAGATGATCGCCGTCGTGATGATGACGGTCCCAAGGCCGAAGCAAAGCACAAAGCCGATGGGGAACGGGAAGGAATCGAGCAGAGATCGTCCGCCAACGAGGGCGAGTGCTCCGATACCGCCGCCGAGAAACTGGCTCAAGCCAATGAACCGGCTCCGCTGGCGCGGGTGGATGGTGGCGCCAACAAGGTCATAGTAGACCGGTGTGTTCATCCCACTTGTTGCGCGGAACAGTGCGAGGCACACGAAGAAGGCGAGCAGGGTCAGTTGCGGGTGGGTGGTTGCGAACGCCCAGATGATCGCGATCATGACAATCAGTGGGACCCGGCCGAGAAGGGCAGTGACGATGATGTAGCGCTTGCGAGAGGTGATGCCCGACATTGCGCGCGCACCAAGCAACTGTGGCAACGCCCATGACAGGGCCATGACGGCCGGGACCGCGCCAGCGACGACGTTACTTGAGGACAGGTGGCTCACGAAGAGGGGCAGGATGGTTGTCGGTGAAAAGTAGCTCAAGCCAAGCCAGAAGGTGAGCCCATCGAAAGTCAGGATCGTGAAGTTGTAGCGCGCGTTCTCCAGTGGTGCCTCGGCATGTCCCACGGATGTGCGTTCACTTGCTTCCGACCCGAGCTCGCCCGAGGCAGCGTTGCCGCTCGTGTTGGGCGCGTGAAGGGCGGTCGATGGCGCTCCGGGTGTCTTGCTCTTTTCGATCACGCCTCGCCTCGGCGGTCGCCTCGTTGACCCATACCGGCAAGGTTGGGCCGTCCTGGCCCATCGATCCGTGCCTCGACCCATCGTGCTGCGCGGATCAGTCGCGCGTCGGCGCCGTGTGCCCCCACAAGCTGAATTGCAAGGGGAAGGCCGTCACGACCGAGCGTTGCCGGCAGTGCCAACGCTGGCGCACCTACCGATTGCCAGCGGGTGGCACATCGTGGATCTCCGGTTGTCTCCCGGGTCGGCGCCTCACCAAGGGCGGCGGGGGCAATGATCGCGTCAAAGGGTCTCATCCACGTTGCGAAGGACGCAATCGCCGCTAGTCGCGTCCGGTGGGCGGCCTCATACGTCGCGTGATCCGTGGCGCTGCCTTCATCAAGGAAGGCTTTCAGGGTAGGGCTCAGGACCGGATCGTGGCTTGCCCTGATGCTTGCGAGAGCGTACGCACCCTCACGGGACATGATGGTGCGGTGAGCGGGCGCGAGTCCATCAACCTCTTTCGGCACGTCGATTTCCCGGACCTCTGCACCAGCCAGTGCCAGCACGGTCCCAACGTTCTGGAAGAGTTCGTGCGTACTGGCATCCAGACGGTCCCAGTCGGAGGTCCGTGCGATCCCGATCCGAGGCTTCCAGTCCAGATCCAAGTCCGGAAATCGGAGCCAAGCGTCGAGCGGTTCATTTGCCCAGATTGATGCGAGCACGGCCGCCCCGGCAACGTCGGTGGCAAAGACGCCCCCCTGGTCGTTCGTCGGACTGAATGGCAGGGCGCCCACCATTGAGAGGCGACCCCATGAAGGTTTGAATCCGACAACTCCGCAGAATGCAGCGGGACGGATCACCGACCCGTTTGTCTGCGTCCCGATGGCGCCTGGGACGAGACCGCAAGCGACCGCGGCTGCCGACCCCATTGAAGAGCCGCCTGGTGTCCGGCCCGGGTTCCAAGGGTTGACGGTAGGCCCTGGGTGGAAGTAGGCGAGCTCCGCAGTGACCGTCTTGCCCAGGACGTACCCGCCGGCGTGTTGCAGGGAAAGGACGGCTTCGGCTGACGCATCCGGGAGATGTCCGGCGAATGCTGCGGTGCCGTACTCGGTAACCATCCCGGCAGTATCGAACACGTCCTTGATGCCAACGGGTATCCCCTCAAGGACCCCGCGCGCCTGACCGTTGCGTAGCCTCCGGTCGCCTTCGTCGGCGTGCTTGAAGGCGGCTCGCCGGTCAATCCGGGCAAAGGCCTGCAAGGTGGGTTCGATGCGATCGAAGCGTTCGAGGAGTTCCACCAACAGCGCGTGCGCCGTGATCGCGCCGGTCGACAGCGCATGCACCAAGGAAATCAAGGGAAGGTCCAACGGAGAGGTCGCGGTCATTGCAATTGGCCCTGTAGCCGGTGCGGACAGTGTTGAAGGTGGATTGTGCCCGGTTGCGTGCCGGTGCCGCACGGTTCCAGAAGAACGGGCTGTTGATAGACTGCAAAAATAGCCATTGCCGATGCCGGACCCGTTCCGACGCATCATTCAGGGAGACAGGATGCCAGTTGATCCCGCAGAACAGGTGCGTCTCGGTCGGTCCTTGGTCACCGTTTCGAAGCTTTCGCTTGGAGGCGGGCCATTCGGACGGGTTCTGGAACCTGACCGTGAGGAAACTGTTGAGGCGATCATCCATCGTGCATGGGAGATCGGCGTCCGGCACTTCGATACCGCACCCCTGTATGGCCTTGGGCTATCAGAGCGCCGCGTAGGCAGGGCGCTTTCCGCATTCAAGCCCGAGGACCGTGTGATCGCGACGAAAGTCGGGCGCCTGCTTCGCCCCCCATCCGGACCCGACACGCAGACCGTGTTCGACTACTCGTTTGACGCCATCATGAAGTCCCTCGATGAGAGTTTGGCGCGGATGCGGGTTGTCAAGGTTGACATCCTCCACTTGCACGACCCGGATGATCACTGGGAACAGGCGAGCGGCGATGGGTACATGGCGCTGGATGTGTTGCGGACGTCCGGGGTTGTCAAGGCAATCGGTGCGGGCATGAACCAGGCGGAGATGCTTTCGCGGTTCGCGCGCGAGACACACTTGGATTGCTTTCTGGTAGCAGGCCGATACACACTCCTGGATCAAAGCGCGCTTGCCGAACTGATGCCGCTGTGTTCCGAGCGGGAGATTGGGGTGATCATCGGAGGCGTCTACAACAGCGGGATCCTTGCCGGGCCAATTGAGGGAGCCCATTTCAATTACCGCCCCGCGACGGCAGAGTGGTTGGCAAAGGCGAAGCGGCTGGAGGCCATGTGCGCCCGCCATGAGACGCCCCTCAAGGCAGCTGCGATTCAGTTCCCGTTTGCCCATCCTGCGGTGGCCACCGTTTTGTGTGGTGTCTGGTCGGTCGCTGAACTTGACGAAAACGCCCGGATGATGGCTTTTGATATTCCGGCTGCATTGTGGCGGGCAATCCGCACCGAGGGCCTTGTTCCCGAGACGTGCCCTTTGCCGGGTGGTCACTGAATCCTCAAAAGACCCATGCGGAGGCGGAGAGCGCGCGCGTCGCTTGGGAGTTTTGCGGGGATGGGGCTTAGGCGATGATCGTCCGTCCGCGTCCGTATGGGGGAGGGTGGTCCATGCCCAAGTGATCGGATGACGGTTCCGGGGACACCGGAACCGGAACCTGAGGCAAGTCGTCGACGAACCTGCGGGACCAAAGGCGTTCGTACAAGCCGTGCATCGCGATCAATTGCTGGTGGGTTCCAAGTTCGACACACTTGCCGTTTTCCAGGACAACAATCTGATCAGCGTTCTCGATGGTCGTCAGGCGATGGGCAACGACTAAGGTAGTTCGCCCCTTCATGAGCCGATCGAGTGCGTCCTGGACGAGGTACTCAGACTCGTTGTCGAGTGACGCCGTCGCTTCGTCGAGAAGCAGGATGCGCGGATTGCGGAGGATGGCACGGGCGATCGCGACCCGTTGGCGTTGTCCGGCGGAAAGTTGCACACCGCGCTCACCCACTTCGGTTTCGTAGCCCTGCGGCAGGGCTGAAATGAAGTCATGAGCGTTTGCGGCACGCGAGGCAGCCTCAATTTCCTGCTGCGTTGCTTCCAAGTTGCCGTAGCGAATGTTCCCGGCCACGGTCGTTGCAAACAGCACCGGTTCCTGCGGGACGAGCGCCATGGCATCCCGGACCGATGCCTGCGTGGCGTGCCGGACATCGCACCCGTCGATCAGGACCGATCCGCCGGTCACGTCGTAGAGACGCAAGATCAGACCGATGGTCGTGGTCTTGCCCGCGCCTGAAGGCCCGACAATCGCGCAAGACTGGCCAGGCGCGACCGTGAAATCGAGACCGTGCAAGACAGGGCGATCAGGTGCGTATGCGAACTCGACGGAGCGGAATTCCACGCTGCCGGTGCCTGCGGGAAGTGCAATCGCGTCGGGTGCGTCAGTCACCGCCGCTGGCTCATCCAGAAGGGCAAAGATGCGCTGGGCGGCCCCGAGGGCTTGCTGAAGCTGGGTATAGAGGCGGGTCAGGACGCCGA
>CAMDTO010000006.1 GCA_945907765.1 Thermoflexus hugenholtzii JAD2
ATGCCCATCGTGGTGCGGTCAAGTTTCCACGAGGCGCCCGGCACCACCATCGTCACAGGAGATGCCATGCCACTCGAAGGGCGGGAACGGGTCCGCGCGATTGCCCACGACACCGATGTTGCCAGGATCACGATCGTCAGCGTGCCGGATCGGCCCGGCATCGCCCACGGCATCTTCGCACCGATCGAGGAGGCATCGATCAGCGTTGACGTCATCGTCCAGAATGTCAGCCACCAGAACGTGACGGATATTTCGTTCACTGTTTCGCGCACGGACCTGGCACGGACGCTGCGCATCATTGAGCCGGTTGCCCAAGAGATGCAGGCTCAGGCGGTCACCCATTCGGCATCCCTGGCCAAGATCAGCATTGTCGGTTCAGGCATGGTGGCCAATCCCGGCTACGCAGCTCGAATGTTCCGGGCGCTCGCGGAGGCCAACTGCAACATCGTGTCCATCACCACCAGTGAGATCCGGATCACCTGCCTCATTGATGAATCACAGGTGCCAGTCGCCGCACGCGCCCTGCATGACGCCTTCCAGCTTGACGTCATCTGACCGCCTCTCGCCGCAGTTTCGGTCCAAAGTGCGGCGGATGGCGGATTAGAACCGTACTGGCCGTTGCGTTGTGCGGTCGACCGTCCTATATTTACTGCAGGCATGTAGCGGGGCGTCTTGCTGGCGCGGGTTTTGGGCTCGGGATGGCGCCGATCCATGAGCAGGGCTCCCTTCTACGATGCCGATCGAACCCCGGTGCCCAGACGCAGCGTACTAGGTCACGGGTGACTGGGAGGGGTAAGCATGATGGCCGTCGAAATGGTTGTGGAAAGCATTCGCCAGAACCTTCTCGCCCCGCACCGCATCGTCGTGCTCAAGGAAACGGGTCGCGAGCGTTACTTGCCCATCGTCATTGGTGTTGCCGAGGCTGACGCCATTTCCATGCGGCTCCAGAACCTCGAGGTCCCCCGTCCCCTCACGCATGACCTTTTGGCAAGCGTTATCACTGCGCTCGGCGGTCGGGTCACCAAGATCATCGTCACCGACCTGACGGGTGAGACCTTCTTCGCACGCATCGTCCTCGATGTCGATGGACGCCATGTCGAGGTGGACTCCCGTCCGTCCGACGCAATCGCCCTTGCCGTCCGGGTTGGCGTCCCGATCTTTGTCGACGAGGCCGTCCTGCAGCGGGGGGCGGTCGTTCCCGAGGGCCATGAGCGTCCGGTCGATGGGCAGGAAATGGAGAAGACCGGCGAACGGATAGCCGACGAGCAACTCGCGGTCTTCAAGGACATCATCGACAAGTTGAACCTCGACGACTTGGGCAAGGGTCGCCACTGACCTTCGTTGCACCGGACGGCGTGACGGGAGCAAGATGATGCCCCCCGCGCCCTGCTCCTTCCCCGTTGCGATGGGGTTTGCGTGTCAACGTCGCATCCTGGTCTCATCTCGATGCGACGCCGTGCCGTCCAAGGCCGGGGCAAGCCTCGGGTCGTTTAGGAGGAGTGCGCGGAGTGCCGGTGGGGCCACCAGAGTGGTCACCAAGGTCATCACGATCAGTGCCGAGAACGTGGTGTCGTCTAGGATCCCCTGGACATGTCCCATGCCGGCCACCACCAGGCCGACCTCGCCTCGTGGAACCATGCCAATGCCGATGATTGCCTTCGTCCGCCCCGTACCGACTGCGGTGCGCATGCCAACCGCCCCGACCGCCCCGCCAACGACCTTTCCCACGATCGCAATGACCGTGAGTGCCCCTGCGAGAAGCGCGGTGGACCCGTTGGAAAGGGCCATCGGGTCCATCTGGGCGCCAGTCGCCACGAAGAAGATCGGGACGAACAATTGCGAGAGGGGCTGGACGTGGGCTTCGAGCTGGTAGCGTTCGCGTGCTTCGGCACGGATCATCCAGGCCAGGAATGCCCCGACTACCGCAGCCAAGCCAAGCGCGCTTGACAGAACCGCAAGCGCCAGCGCGATCCCGATTGCAAGGGTGAACGGTGCCCCAGGCGTCTTCAGCGCATCAAGGTGAACGCTATACCGTCCGATCACCCGACGTCCGACCCCCAGCACGAAGGCGATGAATGCGGCTGTCTGGACAAGGACGACGCCAATCCGGATGAATGCGTCAGGTGACATCGAGAGGTCCCCGCCCGACCCGGCCATCGCTCCCACGACCGTCAGCACGACCATCCCGAGGACATCGTCGATCACCGCCGCGCCCAGGATCACCCGTGATTCCGGCAGTGTGATCGCACCGATGTCGCGCAGGACGCGCGCGGTCACCCCGACGGACGTTGCCACCAGCACGGTTGCGGTGAACACCGAGACCAGCGCGCTTTCCTGCACCATCGCCATGAAGGCAAATCCGAGACCGAACGGCACGGCGACCCCGCCGATTGCCACCAGAACCGCACGCGGCCCCGTCTGGGTCAGGTCTGAAAGGCGCGTCTCGAGACCCACATGGAACAGCAGGATGACGACGCCAAGTTCCGCGACCGTGTGGATCACGAGGTCGAATGCATGTGACGCTGCCTTCGCGTCGCCTCCGAACGCGAGTGTGAACGCCGCACTCGGCACACCTATCCAACCGAGCATATGCGGCCCGAGCATGACCCCAGCAAGGATCTCCCCAATGACTGCCGGCTGCCCGATGCGTTCGCACACCTCGGCGAACAGCTTGGCCGCGACGAACATGAGTAGCAGGTCAAGCAGGATCCATCCCACCGGGGTCATCAGTGGTTGCCTCTGGGACGCACCGAAAGCCCGCCCGACCCACCGGCAGTTGGTCGATGCACGTGCATCCACCCCATTACCCCAGATGCGTGCACGCGTCGCACGCGTCGCACGCGTTGCGGCCCAAGTGCGGGTGGCACGTCGGTCAGTTCGATGTTCCGAAGGTCACGCGCACGCGTCCACGGAACGTGAGTTCACCGGACTGGACGGGCGTGGGCGGCCCGGCGGACGCTGCCAGGGCGCGCGGTGCGACCATGTCCGAGGTCTCCGGACGGACAATCCCGCCGCCATCATCTGACGCCATCGCCACACCGGTCACCTTGATCCCGAGCCCCGAAGCGATTGCGTCTGCCTTGCCTCGCGCATCCGAAGCTGCCTGTTCAAGGGCCTGTCTGGTCACGTCGCGTTCGTTCCGCACCCCGAAACGCAGGTTCCCCGCGCTGTTGGCACCGGCATTGACGGCGGCGTCGTAGATTTCGCCGGCTCGCGTGATGTCATCGATGGTCACCGAGACTTGGTTGATCGCCTCGTAGGATGAGATTGCAGGTGGGCGATTGTCACTTGGGGGTCGGGGCGTGAAGACCGGGTTGAGTGAAAGTCCCGATGTCCGGATCCCGGCACCCGGCACCCCGGCACGCTTGAGTGCATCGATGACCGCGTTTGCCTGTGTCGCGTTCAAGTCGGTCGCTTCGCGCGCCGTTCTTGCCTCCGTCCGGATGCCCATCGTCAGGTACGCGACATCCGGTTGGACCGTGACGGCGCTTTCCCCGGTCACCGTGATCCCCGATGCCGTGGCGGTCTGGGGCGTGATCGGTGCAGCCGAAGCTACTCCCAACCACGTCGAGGCTTGATGTGGTGGCGCGTTGCTGGGGTCACCGACGTGCAATGACGCGTACGCGACACACGCCGTGACCGCGACAGTGACCGCGACCGAAAGCCCTCCCAGTCCGCGTGCGATTGGGCGCCACCAAGCTGGTAGCCCGCCGTATGCGTATCGTCGGGATGGTTCAGCGGAGGTGGTGATCGGTCGGAAATCTTGAGGCAATGTGCGCCGGACGTCTGACATGCTGCGGTTCCTCGCGGTGGTTGTCGGTGTTCGACCAGTGAAGCGCAACAGGCAGACGGTACCAGTGTGCAACCCGGTTTGCCACATGCCCGGACGTCGCCTCGACGAAGGGTTCGGGTACCCTTGAGGTCGGGAAGTGCTACCAACGCGTCGCCTTGCGCGTTCTCCCAACCCTTCGTGTGGGTGATCGAAATGGCGGCTCAGACGGTGTTCCCGGTGGACCATATCCTCGTTCAGTCGTGTCCGGAAGGCGACGGTCGGGGGGTCTGGGAGCCAGGCTGGTTGGCGAGATGACGGGAAGTGCGGCTCCAAGGCCACGGCCCGCCCGGCGCATCGGTCCGTACGAGATCCTCGAAACGGTCGGACGCGGTGGCAGCGCCGTGGTCTACCGTGCCCGCGACACCCGTGCCCGCGAAGCGATGGCAATCGGCGGTATCGGAGCGGTAGCGCCCGACAACGATGTCGCCCTCAAGCTGATCGCCGGCGCGTTCGCGGGATCAACCGAGTTCCGTGCCCGGTTCCGCCAAGAGGTCGACCTCATCCGGCGGTTGCGTCACCCCCACATCCTTTCGGTCTACGACAGTGGCGAGTCAGATGGATCTGACGACGTGCCGCTAGGCCCGGATGGATCTATTCCGGGCGAACGTGCCCCCATTGATGCCAGCTTGGCGGGAGGCTACTCGTATCTCGTCACTGAATATTGCAGTGGTGGCAGCCTCGATGTGGCCATGCGTGCGCCCCGGAAGTTGCGCAACCGGTGCCGGCTTGCCGCTGCCATCGCGACCCAGATTGGCAGCGCCCTGGACGAGGCCCACGCGTCATCGGTCCTGCACCGGGACATCAAGCCATCCAACATCCTGCTTGCCTCCGGCGGGCGGTACGTCCTTGGGGATTTTGGCCTGGCGCGCGTCTTTGACACGGGAACCAGCCTGCACCTGACTGTCACCGGGTATGTGACCGGGACTCCGTCCTATATGGCGCCTGAACAGGCAAGTGGAGGTTCGGCTGACGGCCGGACGGACCTTTACGGTCTTGGTGTCGTGCTGTTCGAGATCATCGTGGGAGCTGTACCTTTCCGGGGCGAACAGGCGATGGCGATCATGCATGCCCAAGTGCACCAACCGGTGCCCCGGGCAGATGCGGTTGATCCTGCGGTTCCGGAGCGAGTGGCCGACGTTCTCTACCGTGCGCTCGCAAAATCGCGCGAAGCTCGCTACCCATCCGGACGGGCACTCGCGGCTGCGCTTGTCAAGGGCATCGTCGACTCCGGCATCCCGGTCCCTGAAAAGGCGGTCAATCCTGCAGGTGTCGCCACTGGCCCGGTCGATGGATCCACCAAGTTGGACGACGATCCATCGTCCCGCAATCCAATTGCTCGCGGATGGTCGCCATCACGCCTGGCACGCGGAGCCACGACGACGCTTCGCGGAACCCTTGCCCGGTGGTCGGTGCCGTTCCGGGTGGTTGCGGCCACTGCGCTGGTCCTCGCCTTGGCGACCGGAAGTCTTGCCATCTCCGGGAACGTGGACGGTCCGAACGGCGAAACCATTGCTTCATTGACCACCCGGGCACAGGCAATCCTGGCGGTCTGGCGCAGTGCCGACGATGGCCCGAGCATCACCGAGGCGTTGATGCCCAGCGCCAGTCGCCCGGCTCCTTTGCGCCCGACCGTCACGGTGCGGTTCAGCCAACCCATGGACGTGGTCTCCGTCGAGACCAACCTTCGGTTCATTCCCGACGCCTCGGCGTTGTTTCCGGGCGGGAGCGCGGTCTCGCCGGTCCCGCTGGATTTCGAATGGAACGGCCAGTTGGTGGTCGTGATCCCGCGGTACGACCTGATGCCCTCCATGACCTATCTCGTCACCCTTGATGGTGGTGCCCGGAGTGTCGAGGGACGCGCACTTGTCCGCCCCTTGGATCATCGGTTCACCACGCGGTCGCTTTCGGAACCGACCCCGCCCGGCGGGGTAGTCGCGCCTCCGGAGCGGGTTGTCCCCGGGGTGACCGTTCCCACTGAGACCAGACGCACTCCGGTAGCGACATCTGTCCCGCCACGTCCCACGACAGGCACTGCGCCGACGGTGATCCGCACGACCGTCGCCGTGGCAACGGTCCCGAGGTCGCCAACGTCGGGGATCGCTGGTGCCGTCACTCCGGCCCAGTCCCCGGCTTCCGGCACCACCGTTCCAGACACTACTCCACGGTCTTCCACGTCCGATGGCACCACGCCGGCAGTCTCGACGCCCCGTTCGGTTCCAGATAGCCCCGGTGTGATCACCACGGTGACGGCAAGTCCGGATGGTGCGCGCGTGGAATCGGTGGGGCCCATGGGTACCGGGACCCCGCTCGTGCTTGTGACCACGCCATACGCGCCGGTAACCGGAACCGGGCCGGCCACGGTCACCCCCGTCCGGTTCCAAGGTTCTCCAACGCCAGTGGGGGCAACGCCGATTGGCGGTGGCACTCCGATCGGGTGGGCAGGCAACGTGTCGCCAACGACTGTCGGGGCGTCGTCCGGTGGATCACGCTCCCTGATGTCCCCGACACCTGCATCCGTCGGCGTCTACATCACGCCACCACCGACCGTGACAGGCGTTGCGCTCACGATCGTCGCGGGAATCCTGCCGTCCCCCACTCTCGCCGGGGGTGGTGTGAACACGATTCCGGCGACCCCGTTGGTTCTGCCATCGCCGACGATTGCGCTGCTTGGCGCGCGCATCCCGGCCACTCCCACCGTTCCTGCGACACCGACAGGCACACCGTAGAGCGCAGCGCAATCAGGGGGATGCTGGTGGGACCGGGCTCTCAGGTCTCAGGTCAGCGACCGACTGGCGCCACAACCTGCCCCTGCGCGGTATCACGCACATCCCAGCCAAGGGCGACAATTTCACCCCGGATTGCGTCTGAAGCAGCCCAGTTCTTCGAAGCACGCGCTTCACGACGACGCTCCAGCAGTGCCTCGACCTCAGCGGGTGGTCCGGCGGGCGCCTCTTCCGGCATCACATGCGCCAGTCCCATCGGCAGGATCGCGTCCATCCTCAGCACCGTCGCCCGGCGAGCTTCCGGGGAGAGCGCCGCCTCGCGGATTGTCTCCCACACGACCGCGAGTGCCCTTGGGGCATTCAGGTCGTCACGCAACGCGTCGCCAAACCGCATGAGCGCGGCGTCGTCCGCAATCGCGTCAGGGTCAATCGGCAGGGCGGCGAACTGTCCGTGCAGGTTGCGCATCGCACTTGATGCCCCGTCCATCCCTTCCTCGGTGAAGGTCAGGTGGCTCCGGTAGTGCGCGCTGTAGGTGAGGTAGCGGTACGCCATTGGGGAATAGCCCGCGTCGATCAGGGACTGGAGGGTCAGGAAGTTGCCTTCCGACTTGCCCATTCGGCGGTCCTTGAGAACAAGGAACTCACCATGCACCCACCAGTCCGCGAGCAGATGGCCCGTGGCGGCGAGTGTCTGCGCAATCTCGTTGGTGTGGTGCACGGGGATGTGATCAACTCCACCCGAATGGAGGTCGAATGGCACACCCAGATACTCGGCTGCCATCGCTGAACATTCGATGTGCCAACCAGGGAACCCCTTCCCCCACGGACTTTCCCACTCCATCTGCCGTTGTTCGGCCGGGTCCGAGAATTTCCAGAGTGCGAAGTCCTGGGCGTTGCGTTTCTCATCATTGACGGCAACGCGCGCCCCGGCTTGCTGCCCGGCGAGGTCGAGGCGTGCCAGCTGCCCATATTCGGGCAGTTTCGAGGTGTCGAAGTAGATGCCGTCTGAGGTCTGATAGGTAAAACCGCGGGCCTCGATCTTTCGGACGGTCTCGATCATCTGCGCAATGTGGTCGGTCGCGCGGCACCAGATCGTTGGTTCCAGGACTTCGAGCCGCTCGAGATCCTGCTTGAAAGCCGCCGTGTAGAACTCGGCAATCTCCCACGCGGTGCGACCCTGTTGGCGCGCACCCTTCTCCATCTTGTCCTCGCCGGTGTCGGCATCAGACGTCAGGTGCCCCACATCCGTGATGTTCATCACATGCCGGACATCAAATCCCTCCGCCTCAAGGACCCGGCGCATCAGGTCGGCAAAGATGTACGTGCGTAGGTTCCCGATGTGGGCGTAGTTGTAAACCGTTGGTCCGCACGAGTAGAACCCGACATGACCGGGAGTGCGCGAGGTGAACGGTGCGACCTGTCGGGTCCAGGTGTTATGGAGGCGTAGGGGCATCATCTCGGTGCGATTTTACCCCTACCCCATGTTGTCTGGACCGTTACCCCCGGCTACCCGCGCCCGTAGACAACCTTGAGGAGGGCCTTGATGTATCCGTTCGCATATGCATGACCATGCCAGTGCGTGAACGGTGCCGGCAAGTGCGGGGTGTGGTCCATCATGAATGGCCCGCGGAACCCGACCGCCTTGTACGCCTGCATTGTCGCAAGCATGTCGTTCTGGCCCTCATCGATGAACACCTCGATGAAGTCGTCCGGTGTCCCGACGATGTCCCTGAAGTGAACCACCCCGATCTTGTTGCGGGTGCCCACCGAATGGATCGCCTCGGCAACGTCGCCGCCCATCTCGGCCACGCAACCTTGGCAGAAGAGCATTGCGTTCGCCTCCGAAGGGACCATGTCGAAGATCCGGTGGTATTGCGGGATGCTTGAGGTGATCCGCGCCGCTCCGCCGAGTGGGTCATGCACCGGGGGATCATCAGGGTGCAGGCAGACCCGAACCCCCGCCTCTTCTGCCACTGGCAGGACACGTTCGTAGAACCACCGGAGGTTGGTCCACATCTCCCCCTCGGTGATTGCATCGTGCGTGCGGTCGCCGTGTTCGGTGTCGCGCCCACCGTTCGCGTCGAGGTCTGCCTTGCGGTAGGTCGACAGCAGTGCACCACCCCGGCCAACCGCGGACGGCGTCCGGAAGTGACCGATCCCCTGGAATGTCGTGGCCGTCAGTGGCACACCCGCCTGACCGATCCCACGCACGATCTGCGCCCAGTTATGCGCCTCGGCCTCGCGCCCATCAAGGCCATAGACCACTGACTTCTTGGGCAGACCGCCGTTGTGCAGGACCGAAAGCTCCAGTCCGTGGGCCTCGACATGCTTGCGAAGCGCGATGAACTCCTCGGCGTGGGTGCCACCATCCGCCAGGTGTCCCGGCACCCGGATGATGACCCCCTCGACACCAGTTGCCTTCAGGAAGTCCAGGTTCCCCGCCGTCGTCTCATCCCATCCGATGCTGTCGATCAGCTGTGCGCGTGCCGGTGCCGGTCTTGACATGTTCCATCACTCCCTGGTTTGCCTGATTGGCGCAGCGTACTCCAACCACGTGCCCCGTCGCGTGGCGCTACTTACACGCCAAGGAGGTTCGCCGGGTTGGTCCGGCACATCGTGTCAATCGCGGAACCGGTGAAGCCCGCACCGTGGAGCCACGCGAGGTATTGGTCAAGGCCATCCGGCCAGACCGGATTCTCCGGTTGTCCGAGGTCTGATGCGATCACGGTGGATGCGACGCCGACCGCCCGGATTGCATCGGCGTTGACCGCGAAGTTCGGCGCCCATTTCCCGTCAGGGCCCGGTTGCGCGTAGACGCGTTCGAGGAAGGCCCCTTGCGACGCCAGCACTGCCTGGTCTTCGTGCGTCATCGCCACCATGCGGTTTTCCGGGTGGGTCACGAGGACGCGTCGCACCCCCCTGGCGAATGCCTCCGGGACCGCGATGAGGGTTTCGGCCGGACTGGCGTGCCCGGTTGCAAGCAGCAGGCCGTGCGCAGCCACCACCTCGAGCACAGATTGCAGGTCGCGACTGGCCTTGCCCCGCGCATCAAGGAGCCCGACGCCAGTTGCGCCCGGGTGCGTGTCCTGGCGCACATGGTGGGCCGCCCCGAAGGTGGGCAGCCACACAACCCTCCCTCCGGCCCGGGCGCACGCCTCGACCGCATCCGGATTCAGCCCTCCCACGCTGGGGTTCAGGACGATCCCGCCGAAGACTGGTGCGCCGGGCACTGCCAGTCGCGCCACCGCCGCCCGGTCGGCAGTCGGGGCGAGATGGTTCTTGATCACCACCCCGCCCATCCCTTGTGCCAGTGCGGCCCGGGCTGCGGTCAGGTCGTCGATCGATCTGGGACGCACGTCAGGAGCGCTGTGCAAGTGCAGGTCCACGACACCTTGGAGGTTCATGTGCAGGTCCTCTGTCCACTTCGATGGCTTTGGCCCGGTTGCGCGTTGCATGCTGCCGAGATGCGGAAACCCTATTTCATTGCCCGCGGCATGGATAGGTGTCCCTGCCCCGTCCATCGGGCAGGTGCGACGGTGCGATGGAGTGCCGATCACAAGAACGGATGACCCGGACCCCACTACCCGCGCCGTTCCTCGGCACCGGCGTCAACTCGTGTTCGGTCACCGGCAAGCTGGCTGGGGGCATCTTCGGGATCCTGCGTCCCGTCGTCAGCGCCGCAAGGTCGCTCCTTCACTTTGCGCCGGATGCCCAGTCCCCTCAAGAGGGGTCCCGTCTTCCATACTACGGTTACATCGGCGTCTCATTCCTGATGGGTTTACGTGATCTTTACACCCCGTTGGACCCGACGGCTTGATCTCCCTGTTACGTTCGGAGGGAGGCCGCCGATCTGATGCGAAAAGGGCTTGCGAAGGACAGGGCGGTCGTGACGAGGCGGTGCCTCGGTGCGCTGACCGTTGGCGCCGTGTCGTTGCTGGGCGGATTCGGCAAGGCGATGGCGTCTGGCCCGGCGGGATCCATGGTTCTCGCGCCAGCGAATGCGACCCCGTTCGATGCCGAACAGCGGCGCAGTCTCGCCCGGGATGCACTGGTGTATTTCCCTCGCCAATCGGGTCCGGTTCTCGGTCGCCCGGTCAACTTCCTGCCGGTCCCCCAATGGCTTCAGGGGACCGAACCTGCCGTCGCCCGTCGCGATTTCTCACTGGACATCGTCTCTGGCCTGCCGGTCTACCTCGTCGCCGCCGTTGACGATGCCGGTCGTCTGGATGCCTCGCAGGTCTCGGTCTCTGTCAATGGCGTCACCGTGGCCAAGCCCGGGTCGCTTGATGGAAATGTGATCGGCGGTGTTTCCGCGCCCAGTGCGGGTGGGCAGGTCCGCGACCATGCCGTCCTTGACATGGTTTTCGCCCCTCCCGCTCCGGGGCACTACGTTGTCGAGGTGCGTACCCAGTTTCCCGCCGGGACCGATGACCCATCGACGACAACGCGCATCCGCAAAGCCCTGGCAACGAGTGGTGCCACGTCCACGACCGTCACCTATGACCTGAACGTCATTCCTCCCGACGCATTCGCTCCGCTCTTCCTGCGCGACGCCGAGGGCACTTACTGGGCGGTATCCGGAGGCGCGCGCCGTGCCATCCCGGACGAATCGACCTTGCGGATCCTCTCCACACCCGCCCACGTCACCTTGCCAGCGTCGCCGGATTTCCTCAGCCTTCTTCCGGTTGGGGAGCGAATCCCCCCGCTGAGTGAAGGCGCCCTGATACGCGGGACAGGAACTGCGCTCAACTACCGGATCACGGCAGGTGAACGTGTCTGGATATCCGAATCTGACGTTGACGGAACGACCGTCCGGATTGTCGATGTCGAGACGGTCCAGTCAATTCCCCTGGCCTTGCGCGATCACTTGCTTGTGCGGACTTCATCTGCCCCCGACGTCTACCACGTTGATGGCATGGCACTCAGGAAGGTTCCCGACTGGAAGTGGGTGACTGACCACCGCCTCCGACCTGCCGATATCCACACTGTCGCCGAGTGGCTTGTCCCCCTCCTTGCCCAAGGTGCACCGGAATGGCGCTTGCCGGCCAGTACCTGGCAGGACCGCACGTTCTTCAGTCGCACCCTTGGGCGCACAATGCCCTGCCGGGTTTCCCTTCCGCGTGGCTATTCGGCGGGCTCAAGCGCGCGGTACCCCGTGATCTACCTCCTGCATGGACTGTCGGGGCGCTATGACGAGTGGAATGGCTACGGCATCGACGAGGTCGCCAGTGGGTTGGAGCATGACGGCAAACTTGGCGGCGTGATTCTCGTGGCACCCCAGGGCGGTCTCGGGTACTGGATGGATCAGGATGGTGCCGGGGCGACGCCGTGGGCGACCTATGTCGCCCGGGACCTGGTGCAACACATTGACGACACGTACCGCACTGTTGCTACCCCAACCGGACGTGCCATTGGCGGTCTTTCGATGGGTGGCCACGGTGCGGTCCAGATTGCCCTCAATTTCCCGGACGTGTTCACCATTGCCGGGGCACACAGCCCATCGATCAGGTCGCGTGAATCGTCTCCCGCTTTCTTCGGAACTGGTGGGGCGTTCGAGCGTCGTGACCCGATCTCGCTGGCGAAGTCGGTTGACGTGACCAAACAGCAGTTCTGGATCGATGCCGGCCAGGACGATTCCTGGCGGTCTGGCGCGGAGGCATTGCGCGATGCCCTGCTGGAACGTGGCCGGTCTGTCGAGTTCCACGTCTTTGACGGTGGACACGATGGGTGGTACTGGGGTGACCACCTCTGGGAATATCTGCCCTTCTACGCGAGTGCATTTGCCCGCAACGGGGTCACACGTCCCCGCTGACGTCCTCCGTACGGTGGCAACAGTGGTGCTAGACTCCTTGCCGGAGTGTCGTGTGGCGTGGTGTCGACCGTGCCGGTGCGCAAGCGATTGGCGCATTGGCGGTGCACTGCCACGAATCCGATGGGTCTGACTGGATTTCGGGTCGGATGGTTCGTGCCTGACGTCCCGGAGTGAGACAATGGATCAGCGGTCCGGGTGTGTTGCCCGGACCTGTGTGGGGCCACCCGGGGCGGGTGTGCTGGAGGCAGCAATGGCTACGAAGGTTGAACACGCGGCGACGGCTGTCGCCGAACACGGTCTCTATATCGATGGCGAGTGGCGCGCTTCCCAGAGCGGGAAATCGTTCGCGGTGCGCAATCCGGCCACGGGTGAGGTGATCGCCAAGTGCGCCGATGGTGGTCGCGCCGAGACGACCGAAGCCATCGAGGCTGCGCACCGTGCCTTCCCGGCATGGAGCAAGTTGCCCGCTGAGGTTCGTGCCGGGTACCTCTCGAAGGCAGCCGCCCTGATGATCGAGCGCGTCAATGAACTCGCCGAGATCCTCACCCTTGAGAACGGCAAGCCGCTCGCCGAAAGCATTGGCGAGACCCGTGGCGCAGCGTCCTTCTTCCAGTGGAACGCTGAAGAGGCGCGTCGCATCTACGGCGAGGTCGTGCCGTCGGCCCGCACCGACACGCGGATCCTGACGATCAAGCAGCCGGTTGGCGTGGTCGCGGCGATCACCCCCTGGAACTTCCCGTGCAGCATGGTCACCCGCAAGCTCGGGCCCGCCTTGGCTGCCGGGTGCACCGCGGTCTTGCGTCCGGCCCGTGCCACCCCGCTGATCGCCATCGCGATCTACAAGATCCTCGAGGAAGTCGGGATCCCGAAGGGTGTCGTCAACCTCATCACCGGCACCGACTCCGCCGGCATGGGTGACGAACTCGCGACCAATCCCAAGGTCCGCAAGCTCACCTTCACCGGATCGACCGAGGTTGGCAAGCAACTCATCGCCAAGTGCGCCACCACCGTCAAGCGCGTCTCGATGGAACTCGGCGGACATGCGCCGTTCATCGTCTTCGACGATGCCGACATGGACAAGGCTGCCGATGCCGTGGTCCTGAGCCGCTTCCGCAATGCCGGACAGACCTGTATCTGCACCAACCGGGTATATGTGCAGAAGTCAGTCGCTGCGTCCTTCGCCCAGAAGGTTGCGTCGCGCGTCTCCGCACTGAAGGTCGGCAACGGTCTCGAGGCCGGGGTCCAGGTCGGCCCGCTGATCGATGAGCATGGCTTCCGCAAGGTCGAGGAGCATGTCCGTGATGCGGTCGCCCGCGGTGGCACCATCCTCGCCGGAGGCAAGCCCTTCTCCACCCCGACCAATGGTCATGCGAATGGCCACGCCAACGGCAATGGCAACGGCCACCTGCACGGATGGTTCTTCGAGCCAACCGTCATCGGCAACGCCCATCCCGAGATGCTTGTCATGCACGAGGAGACCTTCGGTCCCGTCCTCCCGATCATGGAGTTCGAGACGGAGGAAGAGGCCATCTCCATGGCGAACGACACTCCGTACGGCCTCGCCGCGTACTTCTTCACGCGCGATGTCGGGCGTCTCTTCCGGGTCGCCGAGGGTCTTGAATACGGCATCGTGGGCGCGAATGACCCGCTGCCAACTGGCCCCCACATCCCGTTCGGCGGGTTCAAGGAGTCAGGCGTCGCCCGCGAGAACGGATCCGACGGCATCAATCACTTCCTCGAAGTCAAGGCCATCTCCATCGGCCTCTAGGGTTCGGGCATCCGGCGACGTGTACGCTTCGGTCAGTGGTGTGATCGGTGCACGCACGTTCGGTCCGGCGGCACATCGGTCGTGCGGGGGTCTCGTGGCCTCCGCACACACCTGATCTGGAGTGCCAACGCGATGCCCCGCAAGTCTCCCCGCCCCGTGCCGGTGATGGCAGACGCTGATATTGACGCAACTGCCGACGAGGCGTTCCCCGACCCGGCCACCCCTTCCGGGCGCATCCTCGCCACCTTGATCGGTGCACACGTTCCCGGGACCCCGGCAACATGGGCAACTGCGGATCTGTACCGGAGCGCCGGCCTCGCTGGTGACGCCGCCGAAACCGCCCTCGCCGGTCTTCAAGCGAGGCGGATTGTCGATGTCCAAGCGACTTCCGATAGCTCATCAAGGCGCCTGACGGTCCTTCTTGCCCCGCCGCTCGACGAGTACGGCGTCGTGCCGTCATGGGGTCAGGCATCAGACCCTGATCCAGCTGAATCCGACACGCCTACCGGAGACGATTCCTCGGGTCCCGGTTCATCTTCCGAGTGGTCGGTCGTCCGGTCCGGCACGTCCGGGCGGGTCAGGCCCGTTGGTGGCGAGGCACGCATGGTTGACAATGGTTCCGACCGGGCCTCCGGCGCCGAGGAGACCGCAGTTGCCCGGCAGTTCCTTGAGCGGGTCGAGCGTCTGCTGGTCGAATGTGACGAATGGCGCCGGCGCGCCCTGTCAGCCGAGGACCGGGCCGGTGCACTCGAACGTCAGGTGCGGGCGGTCGAACGTCGCACTGAAGCCATCCAGACCCGTCTTGATGTCGCGACAGATCGCCTGCGCGCCTGGGCCGAACTTTCCAAGCGCATGCAGCAACTCTCCCGCCAGGCCGACGTCCTCTCCCGTGCCCGGGGGGCGCCGCGCCCGCGTGAAACCGTCGAGACGGTCGCCAAGTCCGGTGGGACGGTCCCTGCAGGTGCCGACGCTCGCTCCGAAGATGCTTCTGGGACGGTCGAGACGCTGGTCGCTAACGCGTCCTGAGCTACCGCTTCCGGTGCACCAGTTGCCGTGCAGTTGGTGCGATACTGTCGCCAAACGGCAACCTGTCATCAGGCATCACTCCGTGATGCCCCACCGAATTCGTCAGGGGTGATCAAGTGGAATACCGCACATTGGGCCAGACGGGCCAGAAGTTGTCGGTCATCGGGTTCGGTGGAATCGTCGTCACCGAGACACCTCAGGACGAGGCCAACCGCCTTGTTGCATCCGCGGTTGCGCGCGGGGTCAACTACTTCGACGTCGCCCCGAGTTACGGCGACGCCGAGGATCGTCTCGGACCGGCGTTGCGCCCCCACCGTGACGGGGTCTTCCTGGCGTGCAAGACGGGCATGCGGGATGCGGTCGGCGCCCGTGCCGAACTCGAATCGTCACTCGCGAAGATGCACACCGACCACTTCGACCTCTACCAATTGCATGCGATGACCAAGATGGAGGATGTCGAGACCGTCCTCGGGCCGGGCGGCGCGATGGAGACTTTCCTGCGTGCGCGTGATGAGGGCAAGGTCAAGTACCTCGGGTTCAGTGCGCACTCAACCGAGGCGGCCGTTGCCCTTCTCGACCGTTTCCCCTTCGACTCCGTGCTGTTCCCCTTGAACTTCTGCACCTACCTCGAAGGCAACTTCGGTCCGCAGGTGGTTGAAGCTGCCAAGCGCCGTGGTGCCGGCATCCTCGCCCTCAAGGGCATGGCCAAGACCAAGTGGCCTGAAGGCACGACGCGCGAGGATCGCAAGTGGCGCAAGGCGTGGTACGAACCCATCGAGGATCGTGACCATGCGGCGCTTGCCCTCCGCTTCACCCTTGGTCTCGGGGTCACGGCCGCAATCCCTCCCGGACACGTCGAGTTCTTCGACCTTGCCTTGGAGATCGCGTCTGACCTCCGGCCCCTGAACCCGGCCGAACTCGCCGCCATCGAGACCCTCGCCCACGCCACCGAACCGTTGTTCCGCACCGCGGCGTAGGCACCGTTCCTGGGCCATGGCGGGACTCGCAATGTCCCAGGGATCCGTCCGTATCGTCAACCCGCCCCGCACTCCGGTACCTTGTCTCCCCGACATGAGTACGAGCACGACCACCACATCCTCAGCCATTCCCGTCTGGCCTGATGCGCCACAAGGCACCTCAGGCGGTGCCGATACCGTCCACCTCACACCGTTCCTGCTTGAACGTGACGGCTCACACCCTCTCCGCGGGGCAGTCATCGTCCTGCCGGGTGGTGGCTACCGCATGCGGGCAGAACATGAGGGTGCTCCGATCGCCAGATGGGTCAACAGTCTTGGGTACCACGCCTTCGTGGTCTCGTACCGGGTCGCGCCCCACCGGCATCCGGCGCCAATGCAGGACGCCCAGCGCGCGATCCGGATCGTCCGCCACCGTGCATCGGAGTGGGGCATCGACCCGGACGCCGTCGGGATCATCGGCTTTTCCGCCGGGGGACATCTAGTCGCGACGGTGTCCACGCAGTTTGACACGGGCCTTACCGATGCCACCGATCCGGTCCTTCGCGCCTCCTGCCGGCCGGACTTCGCGATCCTGTGCTACCCGGTCATCTCCTTCATTGCAGAGGTGCACCAGGGATGCATCGATAATCTCCTCGGGCCGGATACCGACGAGGCGTCTCGCAGGGCAATGAGTGCCGAGGCGAATGTCACCGCCGACACGCCCCCGTCCTTCATCTGGCACACGGTGGAAGATCAGTCCGTCCCGGTCAACCACCCCCTTGTCTATGCGCGTGCCCTCGGCGCATCCGGCGTGCCATACGCCTTGCACGTCTTCCCGAACGGCCGGCACGGTCTTGGACTGGCGGACGGGCACCCCGCCGGTGCGTGGACGACACTTGCCGCAACCTGGATGGCAGGCCTTCGTGGCTAGGGATCGCTGTCCAGCCGCACTACGGTTGGCTTAGCCCACGTGGCTGGCTGGTCCGGTGGAGTGTGGCGAAGCGGTGTCGGCTCCGTCGACGTGACGTTCGGTGTCTATCGCCGTGATCGCTCGGTCGGCGCTCCAGTGGACCCGCTCCGCTCCCACTCGTTCCAGGACGCCGGATCGCTCAAGCCGACGCCTCGCTGCGGGTTGCAACCCGACGAGATGGACTGACCCGCCTCCGTGGTCGTGCCGAAGGATCGTCTCCTCGATCGCCTGGACACCGACGGCGTCGAGCGTCGGCATGCCTCGGAGGGACAGGATCAGCGAAGTCGACGTTGGCACATCCTCGAGGGCTTCCAGAAACGTCGAGATATTCCCGAAGTAGAGTGGGCCAGTCACGTACACGACCTCGACGCCCGGATGGTCACCGCGCAACGGCTGTCCACGATCGCTCATGCGGGCCGCGTCGAATGGCTGCCGGTTGACGTCGATCACGCTGGCCTGGCGCACGAACCACAGGACCGAGACCACCATCCCTATCACCACGGCCTGGGTCAGGTTGAACACGTAGGTGGCCACCATGGTGACCAGCATCACTGCCACGGCGTGCCAGAGCCGACGGTGCACGAAAAAGCGCATCGTCGCCCAGTCATTCACGCGCACTGAGGTCACCAGAAGCACCCCGCCCAGGGCGGCCAATGGGACCCGTTCCAAGGCCGGGCCGATCAGCAATGCCGCCGCCAGAAGCACCAACCCGTGAATGATCGGAACCAAGCGGGTCCGCCCTCCACTTCGGATCGCGACCGATGTCCGCGCCACGGCGGCTGATGCGGGTACCCCGCCGAGGAACGGAATGATCAGGTTGCCTAGGCCAAGCGCAATCAACTCCTGATCGTTGTTCATCTTCACGCCAGTCAGGTTTCCCCCGACCCTTCCGCACAGCAGCGACTTGATCGACGCAAGGACCGCGATCGACACTGCCGGCGCGACGAGCATCGCGACCCCGTCCAACGTGATCGACGACAGATCCAGGCGGTCCGGAAGGAGAATGGTGCGCGGAATATGGCCGATCATGTGGACCGGCCAATCGAGCACGTTCGCCACGATTGTGGCGAGGGTAATCCCGAGGAGCGACGCCGGGATGTTCCGGTTCCACCTCGGGACGGTCACCATGGTGCCGATCACGATGGCGGTGACGACAATCGCATGCCACTCGATGGATCCCAGATGTTCGATGACCGCGATGAGATGCAGGTACTGCTGCGGAAAGTTCCCGATCTCCAAGCCGAGCACGGTGTCCAGTTGTCCTGATGCGATCACGAGGGCGATGCCTGACGTGAACCCGACAATCACTGGACTGGGGATGAACTGGATCAGGCGTCCCATCCGGAACAGGCCAAGCCCCATGATGATCAGCCCGGCCATCGCCCCGGCCAGCCACATGCCGGGAAGTCCGTAGGTCGCCGTGATGCCCACCAGGATGGCGGCCATCGCACCGGTCGGTCCCGATACCTGGAAGGGTGCGCCTCCAAGGAGGCCCATGACGAGACCTGAAATGATGGCCGTCACAAGTCCGGCAGCGGCCGTTGCGCCCGATGCGACGCCGAACGCAAGGGCGAGGGGCAGGCTGACCGCGCCGACATTGAGGCCCGCCAGCACGTCAGCGGTCAGGTGGACACGGCCATACCCGGTGAACTCGCGTCTCCAGAGGCCTACGAGCGCAAGCGAACTTGCTGGACCCGTCCTTCCGGATCGCCGTGGCGGCGGAGGTGAGGCCACACTGGCAGACGCCATCAGCGCCTCTCCCCCCACAGCCGCCGATGCGCGGGAAGGGCAGGTGGTAGGGGCACTCCGTCGAGGTCACTTCCCCTCGCCCTCTGGGGTGCCAACGGTCCAGCATTGGTCGTGAGGGCCATCATCGTCCTGTCACTTCCGCCCATGCCTGAGCCGCCCGGCGCACCAGAGTTGAGCGATTCCGATGGATTGTCCTACGTGGACGAGGACGCCGCTCGAACGGTCACGGTGCGCGGTGGACGCACGATAACCGCAACGATGAATGCGGCGGCAGCGCACGCCACACTGACCGCGAAAACCGTCTGGAATCCCAGCATCAGTGCAGCCGACGGCGCCTCGAGCTCGGAGACCCCGGCCGGAGCATTCGCGAGCACGACGCCGGTCCAGAGGGCACCGGCGGTTGCCTGTCCGAATGACTGGGCGAGGTTGCGGTTGAGGGCGACCATCCCGCCAACCAGGCCATAGCGTTCCCGCGGGGCACTCTCGTAGATGGCGCTGTTGTTCGGCACCAGGAAGAGCGACTGCCCAATCCCGATCACCAGCAGACTGATGAGCAGGGGCGTCGTTGTCCCGGTGTCCGGCAGGAAGACCAGTGAAAGCAGTCCCAGTGCGGTCGTGGTTGCCCCGATGCCCGCAAGGGTCCGTACCCCGATGCGGTCCGACAGGTAGCCGCTGATCGGGGCAATCGCCGCGCTCGTGGCCGGGATCACGATCAGTCTTGCCCCAATCTGGCTGGCCGGCAGGTGCAGGACAAGAGCCAGGTAGAAAGGCACGAGCAACCCGACCGGTGCGAGCGTGATGAACAGCAGGAAGGCCGATGCCAAGGCAGCGACAAAACCCTTGCTTTGGAAGAGCACCAGATCGATCAGTGGGTGCGCCACCCGCCGTTCGACGACGACCAAGGCAACAATTGCGCCCATCCCGATGGCGATCGCACCGATGGTGAGCGGACTTTCCCATCCCCAGTGGGACCCTTGGGTCACACCCAGAAGCGTCGCGCCCGCACCAGTCACCAAAAGAATTGCCCCGGCAAGATCGAATGGTTGACCTGCCTGCCGTGGCGACTTCCCGAGCAATCGCAATCCCATGAAGATCGCCATCATGCTGATCGGGACAGTCACGTAGAAGGCCCAGCGCCAGCCGATGAACTCGGTGATGAACCCGCCGATGACCGGCCCGGAGAGTAAACCGATGGAGACGACGGAACTCTGCAACCCCAGGGCCCGCCCACGTTCCTTCGCCGGGAATGCCGACGCCACGAGTGCCCCGGTGTTGGCCTGGATCAATGCGCCGGCAATGCCCTGGACGACCCGTGCAAGGATCAGCCAGTAGACACCGGGCGCGAGCCCACACAGGATTGACGCCAGTCCGAATGCACCGAACCCGAAGAGGAAGACGTCACGGCGACCGCGCAGGTCGGCAAGCTTGCCAGCCGGAAGCAGGAACCCGGTAACTGAAAGCACGTAGCCAAGCGACACCCACTGGGTGATGGTCAGCGCCGCGTCGAACTCCCGGGCCAGGGCCGGCAGCGCCACATTGACCACCCCACTGTCCAGGGTGACCATGAAAATGCCACTGCCCGAGACAAACAGCACCTTCCACTTGAAGTAGGGGTCATCAGGTGGCGCAATAGGTGAAGTCGGCGGAGCGGACGTGGGGCGAACCTGGTTCGCAAGTGCCTCGGGGGATTTCGAACTCATCACGGGATCCGATGCGTCTGCGGTTGTCAGGTTTCAGCGAGCAACGGCCCCTCTCGCGCCGCAACGGCATAGGGGTAGGTCATTGGAAACGCCCCGGGGTGCATCAATCGCGCGGGGCAGCTTCCTTGAGGGCTTGGTCGATGGCGTTCCGTATCAGCCGCGAATCCGGGTCAGTTGCCGGCGCCCACCGGCCGACCAGTGTCCCGTCGCGGCCGATCAGGAACTTCGCAAAGTTCCACTCAACCTTTCCCGGCTTCAACGGTTGCGTGGTCAACCAGTGGTAGACCGGATGGATCTCCCGTCCCACGCAGTGCACCTTGTCGAACAGTCGGTAGGTCGCACCGTACTGTCGCCGACAGAACGCGGCGATTTCCGGCAGGTCACCCGGTTCCTCGTTGGCGAAGTCATTGCAGGGAAACCCGAGAACGCGGAAGCCCTTTGGCCCGTACCGCTTCTCGAGGACGGCCAGCACACCGTGCTGGGGAGTGTGGCCTCAATAACTCGCCGTGTTGACGATCATCAGGACATCGCCACGGTACGGCGCGAGGGTCGTGGGGTTGCCTTCGGCATCATTGACCGTGATGCTGTAGATCGTTTCCGGTGTCTTTGGTGCGGGCATTGTCGGTGTCCTTCATCGGGGAATTCCCCTTTCCCGCTTGGGAAAGGAGTGGGGTCATGGAGCGGAGATGGGCTGATAGGGGGTCTTCAATTGGACCGGGTATCGGCAGGCTACGTTCTCACGCAACTGGCGCGAACGTGACCCCACCCCGCTTGGCTGCATCGGTCAGCGTGCGGTAACTCCGGGCGGCGACCTCTGCGGGATCGTAGCCCGGCCGGTTCTGCACCATCTTGCTGATCTCGACGGTGATTGCCCCGTCGTAGCCAGCCTTCTCGATCGCTGGCAGGTACGCCGCGTAGTCGAATGTTCCCTCGCCGGGCACAAGGAACTCGAACCCCGGCGCAATGCCACGCTGGTCCTTCATGTGGGTATGCACCGCGTATCGGGTCAGCTGGGGGACATATGTATGGAAATCACAGCCCATCACTTCAAAGTGGCTGTTGTCGAAATTCAAGCGGAAGTTCGGTGAGTCCACGGCGTCCAGGACCCACTGCACGCGGTCCGGCAGGTCTAGTGCCTGCCCGACGTGCGGTTCCAATGCGACGATCACGCCAAGGTGCGCCCCGGCACGCGCCAGTTCCGCGAAATTGTCGGCAATCTGTTGCCGGTGGGTACCGAACTGTTCCGGGAGGCCGAATCCCATGGTCACCACACACGGCGGCCCAGACGGTCCTGCCAGGCGTACGGCGAGTTCCATGCCGGCGATCACCCGGGCGCACGCATGGGCACGCACCGCCGGGTCGGTCTCAAGCAGGTTCCCGTGGCAGGCGATTGACGGCAATTCCAATCCGGACTCGTCAAGCGCGCGCCTGATATCCCGCACCTCGGTATCCGTCACCGTCATCGGGTTGAGGGCATCCGTATCCCCGCCGACCAATTCGATCGAGTGATAGCCCAATCCATGCACCAGCGATATCTGGTCCCGAACCGGCATCGTCGACATCGCCCACGCACTGAATCCCAGACGCATTGTCACCCTCGCTTCATTCGTACGCAGTCACGATACCGCCGCACGGGGTCCCGCGTCGCCCATTCCCCCGATCCGGGTTTTACCCCTCCCCCAGGGGGGTAGGGGTTGTGGTACGTTTGCCATGGCGTCGCTTTCCGTCCGGGGTGCTGGCGCAACGCGCCGAGAACGAGAGAACACCGTGGCTACACCAAACCGCCGCTCCCATGTCCTGAACCGCTTGAAGAGCATCGACGGTCACCTCCGGGGGGTGATGCGCATGGTTGAGGACGATGCGTACTGCATCGATGTCATCCAGCAGTTGCAGGCGGTTCAGGGTGCGGTCGGACGTGTCGCTTCGGTCTTGCTGGAAGACCATCTCCAGACCTGCGTCACCCATGCCATCCAGGGAAACGACAGCGACGAGCGGACGCGTGTCATCGGAGAACTCCTTCGATTGTTCGACGCCGGTGCACGTACCACCAGTGACGAAGTGTCGCCTGGCGCCGACGCCACGATTGCGAACGGGGAGGTTGGTGGCCCCTTCCAGCATGCGTCCGCGTCTCCCGCCGTCCCCGCCGGGGCCCGGATACCGCGATGACCGTTGACGCACCCCACACCACGCAATCACCCGGTGAGCACGAGTCGCTTCGAGTATCCCCACCGCGCGAAACCCATGAGCTCGCATCAGGCGAAGTGATCCTCCAGATCACGGGCATGACCTGCGCGTCGTGCGTACGCCGGGTGGAAAAGGCGACCCTGAAAGTCCCCGGGATCGTTGAAGCGTCCGTCAACCTTGCCACGGAGCGCGCGCGCATCCGGTTCGCGGACGGCGTTGTCCTTGACGCCGCCGTTCTGCTCGATGCCGTCCGCCGTGCGGGGTACGACGCGCACGTCGTACCCGACCACGTGCAGCAAACCGTGGTCGTGCAGGATTCCCCCGACACCGCAATTGAGATTGCCGGTGGGTCCGGCGCGGGCGAACTTGCCTCGCGGGCCGGCATCGGTCTTGCTGCGTATTCCCTCGTGACCTCTGGCGTCATCATGTCCCTGATGTTCTGGCCGGGAGCTGCTAGGGGGTGGCCCAACCTTCCGGTCTCCATGCAGGTTCTCCATTGGACCTTGCTCGCGATGGCGACACCGGTCCAGTTCTGGGCGGGTGCCGGTTTCTACCGGAGTGCTTGGAACGCCCTGCGTCACGGGTCGGCGAACATGCACTCGCTCGTCGCTGTCGGAACGACGGCGGCGTATGCGTGGAGTGCCGTCGTCACCGTCTTCCCCGACTGGTTTGCGGGATCCGGTGTCGCCGCTGAAACATGGTTCGATACGTCGACCGTGATCATCGGGCTCATCCTGGCCGGGCGGTACCTCGAGGACCGCGCGCGTCGCCAGACTGGTCTCGCAATTGGCAAGCTGCTGTCCCTGCAACCACCTGAAGCGATCCTGTTGGATGGTGCGATCGAACGCCGGGTTGCCGTTGCCACCGTCCGGGTAGGGGACCTCCTGCGAGTCCGGCCCGGGTCTCGCGTCCCGGTCGATGGCACGGTACTTGAGGGCCGTTCCAGCGTGGACGAATCGATGCTGACTGGCGAAAGCATGCCGGTCTCCCGCGCGGCGGGCGGTCAGGTGATTGGTGCCACGCTCAATGGGACGGGCAGCTTTGTCATGCAGGCCACTCGCGTCGGGCGCGATACGACGCTCGCCCAGGTCGTCCGCCTCGTTGAGGACGCCCAAGCCTCCAAGGCACCTGTCCAGCGCCTCGCCGACCGGGTCGCAGAGGTCTTTGTACCGGTCGTGTTCATCCTCGCCGCGGTGACGTTCGTTCTCTGGTGGTTCCTCGGGCCGGAACCCCGGATCGGGCACGCGCTCTCCTCCCTGATCGCCGTCCTGATCATCGCCTGTCCGTGTGCGATGGGCCTTGCCACGCCAACAGCCATCATCGTCGCTACTGGCGAAGGGGCCTCGCGAGGTGTCCTGATCCGTGGGGGTGATGCCCTGGAGCGCGCTGGCCTCGTCAAGACCGTTGTCCTCGACAAGACAGGAACGCTCACGACGGGGCATCCCGCGCTGACCGATCTCTGGCTTGATCCTGCCTTTCCGGGTGCTGGTGCAAGTGCGACGAGGACCACGATCCTCCGTCTGGTCGCCGGTGCCGAACGCCAATCGGAACATCCGCTTGGCGAGGCGATCGTCCGCGCCGCCCGGGCCGAGGGCATCGACATTCCGGAACCCGTGCAGTTCTCGTCGGTGCCCGGAAGAGGACTGGAGGCCACGGTAGACGGTCGGCATCTCATCATCGGATCGGCTGATCACCTTGGGTCGCATGGCATTCCGGTTGGATCGTTGCTTGCGGAAGCGGCGTCGGTCTCCCGGTGTGGACGCACCGCAATCCTTGTCGCCATCGACGGCCTCCCCGCTGCGGTATTCGGCGTCGCGGACACCTTGAAGCCCACATCGGTCGCGGCGGTTGAGGCATTTCGTTCCCTCGGTCTTGATGTCTGGATGCTGACCGGAGACAGTGCGGCGACGGCAGCGGCGATTGCCCTCGAGGCCGGGATTGCCATGGACCGTGTCATCTCGGGCGTATTGCCAAGCGGCAAGGCGGACGCGATTGCCCGGCTTCAGGCCGGTGGCAACATCGTCGCGATGGTCGGGGATGGCGTCAATGACGCACCCGCGCTTGCCCGTGCTGACCTTGGCGTCGCTGTCGGGACGGGCACCGACGTCGCGATTGCCGCCTCAGACATCACGCTTGTCGGTGGCGATCTCAACGGCGTCGTCGAAGCGATCCGGCTGAGCCGCCAAACCGTCACGGTCATCAAGCAGAACCTTTTCTGGGCGTTTGCCTACAACCTGATCCTGATCCCCGTGGCGATGGGGGTGCTGTATCCCTTCACCGGCACGATCCTGAACCCCGGCCTTGCTGCCGGTGCGATGGCGCTGTCAAGCGTCTCGGTGATCACCAACTCGCTTCGGCTCCGTCGCGGGTCTCGCCCAGCCGATCCGGTCGTCCCTGCAAGGACCCGTCTTCTGGCTACGGCGGGCGCACTCGGTATCGTCATCGGTGGCGCTGGTCTCGGGCTTGCCATCCAGTCAATCGGATTGAAGGCACCGGCGAAACTTGATCCGGTCGCGATTGCCGTGGTTGCGCGCGACGGGGCCTTTTCACCAACGTCAATGCGCCTGACTGTCGGGCAACCGGTCACGATCAGTTTCGAGAACCGTGGAAGCACGGCGCACGACCTCACGGTGCTTGGTGGTATCCGGGTCAGTGACCTGGTGGTGACCGATGCCATGGCCGGGGCTGCCCATGTGATGGGTGGAACCAATCCGGTCAGGGTCGCTGCAAGTCCGGGAAAGACCGGCACGATTGCGTTCGTCCCCGTCAGTGCCGGTGTCTACCCCCTGATGTGCACCGAGGCAGGGCAGAAGGAGGCCGGCATGGTCGCCGCCCTCACCGTGGTCGCCAAATGACCAATCGCCGCGGATTGCGTTGGAAACCCCTCTCGTCCGGACGGTGAACTTTGAAAGGTGGAACTGTGACACGGAACCTGAAGTTGGCAGTCGGTGGAGCAGTGACGATGATTGTTGGTGGTCTCATCGGGGTGGTCGTGCTTGCCACCGGCGGACCCGCCACGGGACCTGCCCAGACGGTGGTGGCGCGAGAAATGGCCTATGCCCCGATTGAGGTGAGAGGGGTCGTAGGAAGGCCAGTCACCATCCAGTTGAAAAACGAGGGCCTCCTTGAACATGACTTCAACGTTGTTGGCATCCGCGCGAGTGGGGTCAAGGCGGTTGATGCCGGTGTCAATTCTGCGCACGGAAGCGCGCACGGAAGCGCGCATGGATCCGCCCCCGAGGCGGTCCACGTGGCAGCCGGTCCCGGCAAGACCGGCACCCTTACCTTCACGCCACTGGTACCTGGCGTCTTCCCGGTCGCGTGTTCAGTCCCCGGCCACAAGGAGGCGGGCATGGTGGGGACCCTGACGGTCACCGCAGAGTAGTTGGCCGTTCCCACCCGAAACTCGTCCGCACGATGCGTCGTGCGAGTGTTGAACCAGTCATGAAAGGCTGAAACTGATGACCAGTGTGCTGCTCACCGTTCCGGAGATTTCCTGCGCCCATTGCGCCCAGTCGATCGTGAAGGCGCTCTCGCCTGAGGCAGGCGTCACGCACGTGTCGGTTGACGTGGACCATCAGCAGGTGCGTCTCGATTTCGATCCATCGACAATCTCTCTCGACCGCGTGCGGGAGATCATGGAGGAAGAGGAATACCCGGTCACGGAGGTTGCGGAGGTCGCCCAGGCCTGACCGCATACCGCAGTCCGGCGGGTGTTCTCCCGTGCTACCCTCCCACTCCGGAAGGGTGCCGGGGGCCGGGTCTTGGCCGGTCCGCCCTGCACCACCGATGCAAGGAGAGACCATGGCACCACCCGCCGGAAGCGCGCCACCTGAGAGCGTGCACGCCAATCTCACGCCCAACGTCCATGTTCCTTGGGAACCGACCCGCACGATGCCGCACATCAAGATCACGAATGTGAAAGTGATCTGCACCGCGCCTGAAGGCATCCGTCTCGTCGTGGTGAAGGTCGAAACATCCGATCCCGGCCTCTACGGGTGGGGATGCGCGACGTTCACCCAGCGCCCGCTCGCGGTTGTCTCGGCCATCGAGGACTACCTGAAGCCGATGGTCATCGGGAGGGACCCGAACGACATCGAGGACATCTGGCAGACGGCCTTCACCAGTGGCTATTGGCGGTCCGGGCCGATCATGCACAACGCCATGAGCGGCATTGACCAGGCCCTCTGGGATATCAAGGGCAAGCGCGCCGGGATGCCCCTTTACGAAATCTTCGGTGGCAAGTCCCGTCAGGCGGTGTCCCTGTACGGGCATGCGTCGGGCCGGGACATCCACGAACTCGAGGACAGCATCCGCGGGTACGTCGAGCGGGGCTACCGCTACGTACGGTGCCAGATGGCCGTGCCAGGCATGTCCATGTACGGAACCCGGGCGAACCTTCCCGAAGGCGACGGCCACAGCATCGCTGCCGACGGGACCCCTCGCCTCAACCGGTCACTGCCGTCATTCGAGCCGACCCCGTATTGCCGCATGGTCCCCCGCATGTTCGAGCGCCTGCGGGGCACCTTCGGCGACGAACTCGAGTTCTGCCATGATGTTCACGAGAACATCCCCCCGATCCAGGCCGTCCAGTTGGCAAAGGACGTCGAGCCACATCACCTGTTTTTCCTGGAAGACGCCCTCGCACCTGAGGACATCGACTATTTCCGCATCATCCGTCAGCAAACCAGCACACCCCTTGCGATGGGCGAACTCTTCGTCAACGTCAATGAGTACCTGCCGTTGGTTCGCGATCGACTGATCGACTTCATGCGGGTCCATATCTCGGACATCGGGGGTCTCACGCCCGCCAGGAAGTTGGCAGCCCTGTGCGAGTTCTTCGCGGTCCGCAGTGCATGGCATGGGCCGGGAGATGTCTCCCCGATCGGCCACGCGGCCAATACGCACCTGGACATGTCTATCTGGAACTTCGGGATCCAGGAACAGACCGTTTTCGGCGAACGAACCCGCGACGTCTTCAAGGGATGTCCCGAGATCCACGATGGCTGCTTCTGGCTGAACGAGGAACCCGGTTTGGGCATGGACGTCGACGAGGAAGCCGCCAGGAAGTATCCGTACCCCGAGCATCCCCTCAACGGCGCATGGCCGCCGCGACGCCGTCTTGACGGCACCACCATCCGTCCATAGGACCGTCCCGAACGTTATTCCCCTCTCCCGGTTGCGGGGGAGGGGCTGTTTCTTTCCAGTGGGAGGCCTCGTGAGGCGTGTTGCACCGCCGTATCGCCTGACGCACCGACTGGTGTGAAACAGTCGCGAAGGGCAACAAGCGCGCCCAAGCCGAGCAGTGCCCCGATCCACACCGTGCACAGGCGGATGATCAGGGTTGCCGCACCGGCAACGGCGGGCGAGACCGTCCCGGTCAGGATCCCCGCAATCGTGGCCTCGGCCGCGCCGGCTCCACCCGGCATCAGTGAGACGGCCCCCGCGAGGGTGCCGGCGTTGAGTGCGGCGAGCGCGTAGCCGAGCAGGTCGAGATCCGCTGGAAGTCCGAACGCATGAAGTGCGTACCAGAGTGCAAGGCTTTCGGCGCCCCACGAGAGCAATCCCAGACCAAACGCCAACACAAGGCTTCGCACGTCAAAGATCATCGCGGCGCCATCCGCAGTGTCACGGATCCGGGACCCCGCCATCGCCACGACGCGTTGAGCGCGCGGATGGCTTGAGAGCTGTGTCCAGAGACCGGAGACCACTGTGGGAAGACGTACCCGTGTCCCGCCGAGCAGGGCGAGCAGGGAACATCCCGCCACCGTTCCGGCAAGCGTGATCGCCACCGGCCACGCGGTGTGCCAGATGATCGACAATCCGGTCCCGGTGAGCACGAAGACCGCAAACCCATCGGTTGCACGTTCGGCGAGGCTTATCGGTGCCGCCCGCCACGCGTCCACCCCAGTCCTGCGACTCAGCAAGTAGGCCTTCAGGAATTCTCCGGTCTTCCCTGGGGTGACGGTCAGGGCGAAACCGGCGATGAAGATCAGCGCACTTTCGGACAGCGTGGGGTACGCGCCAATCCGGTGGCAGTAGTAGTGCCACTTGCCGAACCGGATCGTCGCATTGACCGCGGTCAACCCGATCGCGATCGGGATGGCGTCCCACGCGAACGAGTCGAACGCTCCCGCCAACTTGTGCCAGTCACTCCACAAGCCGACGGCCACCGCCACGGCGATCGCAATCACCCCGCTCCACGCAATCTGTCGTGCGATGGACGCAAGCGATGACGGTGCGAATGAAACGCCAGACCCTCGCGCCGTCTGGTTTTCCAGGCCGTGCGAGGGTTGGTCCCGGGTTCCACCGGAAGGCGGAGAATCTGGGGGAAGGGGCGTGCCTACAGCGCCCCGTCCTTCGCTTCGATCTGGAGCCACGACACGGTCACGAAGATGACGGTATACAGCGCGGTCAATTCTCCGACCGGCGCATCACCGAGGCGGTCTTGCGTCACGGACATCACCGTGCCAGTCAGCAGCGACACCACAACGAGCAAGGCACTCAGTCCACCACGTTCGCCGTGCATGAGCCATCGGCGGATTGCCACGGTCACTGCCGAAAGGAGACCGATGTACACCCAGAACAGGTGTCGATCATTCGTCCATTCGAAGATTTCCATGATGGCTACGGTAGCGAACACCGCAAGGAAGCCGAATAGCATGTCTCGGTGGAACGTGTTTCCTTCGATGACCTCGCCCAGGGAGTTTTCCGTTCTCGTGTCACTGACCACCCGGAACAGCTTGATTGCCCTCAGGATCCTCAGGCCTTGGACGAATACGACCCACTCGGGAAGTTCCCCTTCGCCAAGCAGTCCGACGAAGTCCGCGAGAACCACGAAGAAGGGCAGGATGGCTACCAGGTCGATGATGCCCCAGATGCCGAGCAGGTAGTCACGTGATCGCTTCTGGAAAGATGCATTCAACACGTAGTCGATTGCAAAGAGGAGTGCAATCACTCCTTCGAGTGCGACGAAAATGGTGTGGGGGATGCCCTCAGCTTCCTCAGGAAACGTGAACCATGGCTCTCGCACGATTGCGGTTGCAGCAGCAGCTTCAGCGTCGGTCGGGGTCGGCGATGGTTCGGGCGTCGGTTGCGGTGTGACCGTCGGCAGTTCCGACACTGTCGTTGGTAGTGTCCGGTTGCGGGAAATTTCTTCCTGAACCACCTGCCGGATCGAGGTCAACGTGTCTGGTGTCGCGGTCGGTTCGACCGTCGCAGTCGGCTCAGGCAGGTCGGCCGGCACGAACGTCTTGAACTCAGGTGCGCCCTCGAGTACGAGCAGGAACAGGGAAATGGCTACAAGCCACGAAACCACATACGCATGGTGCGCCGAGTCTGATGTGCCATCGTGATGGTATGCGTGTGTGATGTACTCACGGACGCGCGTTGTCCACGGAACATGCGGAACAACTGGCGCCTGGATTGGCACGGCCGCTGCCGGGGCACCTGCTGGATCGTCAACCTCGGCTTCCGCCTCGGCAGCGGGGCCAGTCTCCGCCTTGGGTTCAACCTTTGCGTCCTCGGTCGCGCTCCCGGTGTTCTGCTCGGGTGGTGCCCCGACTGCGGGACTGGCCGGCGTTGCCGTGTCGTTGGAAGGCGTCGTGGACTGGGACGACGGATCGCTTGAACTTCCCGATGCTGGGCCCGGTTGCGTTGATGCCATCGCTGGTGTGCCCTCCTGTGACCCCTGAACAGCCGGACTGGTCACGGTTGTGTCCGTCGAGACGCTGGCCCCCGCAACCGACGGCCGGCCTTCGTCGCCTGTCGCTTGGGGAACCACCTCGTGTTCTTGGCCGTCTGGTGCCCCCTTTTGGGGATCAGACGGCTGACCACTCGCGCTTGGATCTGGTTTCTGATCAGGTGCAGACGCGTCCAGGCGCTGCCAGCGGGGAGGTTCCACGTTCGTCTCGCCTTCCCGTCTAGGTCTTCGCTGCGATCTTGCGCCCGGTGGGGATGACGATTGCCGAATCACGGATGCCAATCACGTAGTCATCAGGCGGATTGATCCGCACCTGACGCTGGCCGCGGGCTTCCGCAAGAACGTCTTGCCCCGACTCCGCCAGCATTCGTTCGATGAAGCCCTGGACCCACCCGGTACCGGCTCCCATGACGTCATTCACCGACAGGCTTTCAGGGTCGCTGATGATCCCGATCACCAATTCGGCCCGCTCACTGCGGAACCATGCCCGGCACTCGGCCAAGTTCTTGTTCCAGAGTTCTTGGGGAACCACCTGCTTGCGGATCGCTTGCGCGCTACCGGCACCGAAGAGCTGTCGTGCCCCGGATCCGAGGCCAGGCGCGCGCGAAACGGCAACAAGGTAGAACGGCTGCCGGGTGTCGCGCACTTCGATTTCGCTCGCACCGGCATTCTTGATGTACCCGGTCCGGCCAGGACTGACGACCTCGGCGACAATCGTTGCGTCCTTGTTCAACTCACGGACCGAGATCACGTACCGGAATGTCCGGTCGTCGGCGCCGGACAGGGCCCCTGCAATTTCGTCGGCGACGATGATGAGGGCCTTCGCCCCGGACGCGCCCGCTGACTGCAGGACTTCCTTCTCCGCCGGGCTTCCCTGTATGTGGAGGAACGTTGGAGCCGAAAAGACGTTGCCGAGCGCGTCCTTGACGGAAATTGCGTCCTTGAGATCATCGAGTTGCTTCCCGATGTCTTCCGTATCACCGACGTTCACGAAGATGATCGGCGCAGAAATCCCTGCGGTCGCGATCAAGGCCCGCGCAATCGCAGGAACACCCCGGTGCCAGCCGAGGACGAGGAAATGTTCAGTCCAGGCCCGTGGTTCGCGTTGAACGTATCGCTGATCCATACACCCGACCCTTCAACCGTCGCCGCCTAGTGCCGTGTGACACGTACCGACCGGCATTGTAATAGAAAGACCTCGGCTGCGGCCCATAGACCACTTGCGTGAATGCCCTGAAGAGATCCTTAAGACATCGTTCGCGTCGGCAGGCTATCATAGCGGCACGTTGCGTCAGGTGTCGTACCTGACCGTGGAGGGGTTTCATGCGTGTCGCTCAGTCACCTCCCCTGACCCAGGGGCCCTCGTGGGTTCGTGGCTTCCTTGGCCTGTTTGGTCTCGGAAAGTCCGTAGCCGACGCACCTGCCGAACAGAAGAAGCCGGCCTCCCCACCCGTGCCAGGGGTTGTCGCACGGACGGCCAAGCAGGCAAGCGACACGCTGACCGGGGTTGGCGAAAGTGTTTCCGCGGTCTGGAACCTGGCCAACGACAACCGCCTGGCCCGCTACGTCATGATGATCGTGCTCTTCACGGTCGGTCTCGGCGTGGTTGTCTATTACATAGAACACTGGGCCGCACCGACGGGAATCAGCCTTGAGGGGGAATCAATCCAGATCACGAACCTCGAACGCGGTCTCTGGTGGTCCATCGTCACGATGACGACCGTCGGCTACGGTGACTTGGTTCCCAAGACCACTCCGGGTCGGATCATCGGGTTCCTCACCATGCTTTCAGGAATGGGTCTCACCTCTCTTGTTACCGCAGCCTTTTCCAGCCTGTTGGTCGCCCAGGCGCTCGCAGCCGGAAGTGGCCTCGAGGCCATCACGTCCGTTGGTCACACGCTCATCACCGGGTGGAATGACCGCGTCGAGGCGGTCATCCAGGGGTTGATCGCGTCGACCCCGGGTGGCAAGCCGGACATTGTCCTGGTCAACCTGCTGGATCAGGAAAAATTGGCCGAACTCAAGTACAAGTATCGGCGGATCAACCTCCGGTTTGTCCGTGGTGACAGCACCAGCGATCAGGTGCTCGAGCGCGCCGGAGTCGCCAAGGCTACCGGCTGCATTGTCATGGCGGACACCCTTGTTGCCCCAGGAGGCGAGGACCTGCGTTCCACTGTGATCGTGCTGACGGCGAGCAAGATGAACTCGGACCTCAAGATCACCGCCGAACTCATGATGTCTGAGAACGAGGCTGACATCCGGCGCGTCGGTGTCAACGACATCGTCCTTGCCGGTCAGGATGCCGGGTTCTTCATGTCTGCCGGTGCCCTTGCTCCCGGGCTTGGCAATGCCGCCCGCGAGATGCTCCGCGCGTCCGGGGAGGCCGAACTCCGTCGCATCGACTTTCCGCGCAACCTCCGGGGTTTGACCTACCTAGAGGTGTTTCAAGCCTACCGCCAGCAGAACATCCTGTTTGTCGGGCTCATTTCCGAGCGGATCAACGTGTCACTCGATGACCTCATGGGTCCTGGTACCGGATGGGTCTCCGGCCTCATCCGCCGGCTAATGGCGGAGGCGAGCTCCGAGATCCTTGGTCAGGATCAGGAAAAGATCCAGGTTCTCTGGGACCCGGGAGACGAGTACATCATCGGGACCACTGACGCCGCGCTTGTCATCACGCAGCCACTCACGGTCACCTAGCATCGGATATCTTGGACAACACCTGTGTGGGGAGGAACTGACTCCCCACCGTACGGCTCCTCAAGGATCGGGAGGCAGACATGACCGCAACTCTTCCAGCAATCGTCACCCACAGGAACGGCCTGCGCATGGGCCCGCACAACTACGAAGAGTTCGACTACGCGAAGCTCGAGGAGTTCGGCCAGGACCCGGGCGAGCAGATGATGGACTGGGTCAGCCGGGGCAAGAAGGCGAACATGCTTGCCGAATTGACCGATGCCGAGATCGCGATGATCTTCATCGGTGGTGAATTCTTCCACTACGAGCCCGGCGACGTCATCATCCCCTGGATGGACACCAAGGACAGCATGTTTGTCCTTCTGGCGGAGGGGCGCGTGAGGATCATCACGCCGATCATCCTGCCTCCACCGGTTGGAGACTGGCTCTCAGGTGAGAAGAGCCTTCTCGAATTGCCTGCCCCGCAGGTGGTTGGCCACTTCAACCTTCTTTCGAGTACCGTGCGCTCGGCGACCGTGGAAGCGATCATCCCGATGGACGCCATCGAAGTGCAGAAGAACTACCTTGACAAGTTGACCAAGACCAACCAGCACGTCGGCGCGACGCTCTTCAAGAACATCGGACGCGCCCTTCAGGGCCAGTTGCGCTTCACCAACAACGACGTCCAGAACCTCACCGTCGCCGTCGCCCTTGCCTCGCGAGCCCTACGCAAGGGCTAGGCCGAACGCATTGCCGCGTTGGCATGGACAAGTGAACGCCACCCGAAGGGGTGGCGTTCTCGGTTTCCGGACGGTCCTCTAGACCCCAACCGGCCGGCCTGCTGGCAGGCGGAGGAAGTCGAAGTCGCATCCCTCAGGTGCCTGCGTCACGTGCAGTTGGTAGAGACGACGATACCCCCGTTCAAACGTCAGGGGTGCGGGTTTCCACTCGGCGCGGCGACGAGCGAGTTCGCCGTCCGGGACGTCCAGGTTCAGTCGACGGCCATCCACGTCAAGGTCGATCCAGTCGCCGTCCCGGACAAGGGCCAGGGGACCGCCAATCGCGCTTTCCGGGGCGATGTGCAGAACGACGGTGCCGTACGAGGTGCCGCTCATCCTTGCGTCGGAGATCCGCACCATGTCGCGAACCCCTTCCTGCAGGAGTTTCGCTGGAATCGGCATGAACCCCACCTCCGGCATTCCTGGCGCGCCGACCGGTCCGGCGTTCTGCAGCACCAGGATGCTGTCTGCGGTCACCGGGAGGTCCGGGTCGTCGATCCGTGCACGGAGGTCGTCGATTGACCGGAACACGACCGCTTGCCCCCGGTGCTTCTGGAATCTGGGAGACGCGGCGATGTGCTTGATCACCGCGCCGTCCGGACACAGGTTCCCGCGCAGGATTGCGAGACCACCTTCCGGAGAACGCGGTTCCTCTCGGGAGGCAATCACGTCACGGCGCCGTGCGACACGGAAGCGTTCAAGGTTCTCGCCGACCGTCGACCCGGTAACGGTCATAGCCTCGTGGCGGAGGAGGGGCGCGAGTTCCTTCATGACCGCTGGCACCCCGCCGGCGTCGAACAGTTCCTCCATCTGGAACTCACCCGACGGCTTGAGGTTCACCAGCCATGGGGTCTGGCGGGAGAGTTCGTCAAACCGGTCGAGTGGCACCGGAATTCCAAGGCGTCCGGCAATCGCCACGAGATGGACGACCGCGTTGGTCGATCCACCAAGGGCCATCAGCACGCGGATGGCGTTCTCGAATGCCGCCTCGGTCATGATGTGTGATGGGCGCAGTCCCGTGCGTGCGAGGCGCACCGCCTGACGGCCACTCATCTCGGCGAATTGCAACCGGCGGCTGTCCGGTGCCGGTATGGCGGCGTTGCCGGGCAACGCCATGCCAAGCGCTTCGGCCATGCTTGCCATTGTTGACGCGGTGCCCATCACCATGCATGAGCCCGCCGAACGGCAAATCGCATCTTCAATGGCGGTGTATTCGTCGGCGTCGATCGTTCCCGCCCGGAGTTCCGCGGTGTACTTCCCGCAGTCCGTGCAGGCCCCCAGGTCCTTGCCGTCGTGACGACCATTGAGCATCGGGCCACCGGAAATCATGATTGCGGGGACATCCGCCGACGCCGCACCCATCAGCGCCGCCGGCGTCGTCTTGTCGCATCCGGCGAGGAGCACGACCGCGTCCATCGGTTGGGCGCGGATCATCTCCTCGGTATCCATTGCCATCAAGTTGCGGAATAGCATTGATGTGGGTTGCGTGTGCACCTCGCCGAGCGAAATGGTCGGAAACTCCAGCGGGAACCCGCCTTCCTGCCACACGCCCCGCTTGACCGCTTCGGCAAGTTGGCGGAAGTGGTTGTTGCAGTTGTTGAACTCCGACCACGTCTGTGCAATGCCGATGACAGGTTTGGTCAGGTCCTCCTGGGTAAACCCCATCGCCTTGGTGAAGGCACGCCCGGTGAACCCGGATGGGGTGCCTCGTTCGCCAAAGAACCGTGCACTGCGCCCCAGGGCCGGCGCGCCATCCGCCATTGTGTCCGGCGCCGTCCCGGAGTCGGACGCCGTGCGCTTGGGCAATCCCTCCGCGCCAAGTGGTGCGTCTCCGCGGGCAGGATTGCGAGGGTCGTCATTGCCTTGGGCGTTGCGGTCTGCTGGTGGTGGGCCGTACATGATGCTCACGGTGCGGTTCCTGTCCTGGCGTGATCTGGGGGATGGTCGGTCGCGGGCTTCTTGTCAGGCGTCGGGCGTCAGGTGCACTGCGCCGGACTTCCACCGGCGACGGAACGACGGACGCATCACGGCCTCAGGCGATTGGATGGTCAATCCGCCGTCGATCATCATCGTGGTGCCGGTCACCCATTTCGCCTCGTCCGACGCGAGAAAGAGGGCACCGTTGGCAATGTCCTCGGGGGTCCCGATGACGCCGAGCGGGTAGCAGTCCACGTTCCCCGCCCATTCCGCTTGATCCGCCTGGACGCGCGGGCGGCTGGTGTCGTTCAGGACCAGGCCAGGACAGATCGCGTTTGCGCGGATACCGTGTGGCCCGTAATCGAGGGCGAGGTTCCGGGTCAATCCAAGGATGCCCGCCTTCCCTGCCGAATACCCTCCGAAGTGCGGGTTGGTCACCACGCCGTTTGCCGAGGAGATGCTGGTGATTGACGGACCTGCGTCCCTCCCCGCTTCCATGAGATGTGGCAGCGCATACCGTGCGGTCAGGTACACCGAGGTCAGGCACCCATCGATCGTGCGACGCCACTCTTCCTCGGATATCTCGTGGAGGTACTTCACCGTTGCCATCGCTGCGCAATTCACGACCGTTGTCAGACGCCCGTAGGTCGTGATCGCCATCCTGACGAGTGACTGGACGTCCTCACTCACGCTTGCATCGACGCGCAGCGCCACCGCACGGCCACCCGAAGCGGTGATCTCGGCAGCGACGGCCTGTGCCCCGGCTTCATTGACGTCGCTCACCACGACGGCGCACCCTTCGTGGGCGAACCGGCGTGCGATTGCGTGGCCAATCCCTGCGCCACCGCCGCCGGTGACGATCGCGACCTTGCCTTCCAGACGCATGCGTTTCCTCCCGTATATCTCCCCACCCTCCCCGATCCCGTATCCCAGAGCGCCCCTGGGTCTTCGGGAGGGGTAGTGGGCGTCGTGTTGCGGTCAGGCTACCGCACCGGTCGCACAGTGCGCGTCCCATTTGGGCGATGGGTTGTGGGACTACAATCTGGCCAATTCGTGGTCCATCGATCGCACGTGGGTAGGGGAACGCAAATGACGGGTCGGGTAAGCAACGGCGGGCGTCTCGTTGGCAAGGTGGTCATTGTCACCGGTGCTGGTGCCGGGATTGGTCGCGGTGTGGCTGAACTTTGCGCACACGAGGGAGCCGCGGTGATCGTTGCTGAACGGTCGGTCGCTGGCGGGGAGGCGACCGCACGGGCCATCGCCGACTCGGGAGGTCGCGGACGCTTCGTGCAGACCGACGTCGCCGACGAGGCAAGTGCTGCCAATGCCGTGGCGCAGGCCGTATCGCAATTCGGAGCGCTCACCGGTCTCGTCAACTGTGCCGGCATCTACCCGCGCGCAACCATCGACGAGACGACCGTGGAACTCTGGGACCAGATCATGGCGGTCAACCTCCGGGGTCCATTCCTCATGTGCCGGGCCGCGGTTCCAGCTATGCGGGCTGCGGGTGGTGGATCAATCATCAACGTGACTTCGACCAATGCCTACTCGGGATGGCCGAACCTGTTTGCCTACTCCACTTCGAAGGGTGGATTGCTGGTCATGACGCGGAACCTTTCCCGAGGTCTGGCGCGCGACCGGATCAGGGCCAATGCGCTCAACCCAGGCTGGGTCATCAGCGAGAACGAGATTGCGGTTCAGGCAAGCGACGGGCATGACCTCGCCTGGATCGAGGAGGCTGGAAAGCGCCAGCCATTGGGTCGGACGCAAACCCCGCTGGATTCCGCCTATTCGGCCGTTTTCCTGCTTTCGGACGAGTCCTCCCAGGTAACCGGGACCGAGATGAACGTCGATGCGGGCCGGTCCATGCCTGGGCAAGGTGGTTCCGCCTAGGTGCAGTGGAACGCGCTCGCGGCAGGCCCACCCGTTCACATCCCTGAGTACAGGGACATGGCGCTGCCGACGGACTCCCGACGCATCCGGGTCTGCCGTACTTCGAAGCGGGTGTGAGAGACTGGGGGATCGTGGACCTTCAGTCTCTCCTCAACCCGCTGGCAATCAATCCCTTCGACCTCTTTCCCACATCGCCAGATGCGGGGACGCTGATGGACGCCGCCGAGCGGTTTCCGGGCGGCCCGGTGGCGCTCGTGTTCGTGCTGTTCTGGTCGCCATGGATGGCTGCCATCGGGATCCCGGCGGGACTGATCCTTGCGCGTCACGCCGGCATCAATCCGTTCGTGACGTTTGGTCTCTATGCCCTGACGGACATCATGGGAGCGATGATCACGCATCCTCTCTATGCAGTCATAAAGAGGTACGGCGGGCGTGTCGGCGTCCTTCGCACGATCGGCCGTTGGTACGTCCGTCTCGCGATGATCGGGGCAAAGCCTCCAAGCATCGAGGATGTCCGGAATGGCCCCATCTGGCCGGCGCTCTTCCGCATCGGGGTCGTCGCATTCGGTTTCGATATCTACCACGGGGGCATGGTCATTGCCGGGTTGCCGGTCCCGCGGTTGCTGGGCTGGGCGGCGGCCCTCGCCGGTGACCTGATCTGGTTCGGCGTGCTCTTCGCGACCAGTACCGCAGCCGCCGCAGTCATCGACAACGACAAGACCGTGGGCATCATCACGGTCGTCGCGATGATTGCAATCCCCAAGATTGCCGAGTGGATCTTCCCGGCACTTCGAGGAAATGCAGGTCCCGCGAAGAGTCCCCCACCAACGAGTGATGGCGTGAACGCGACCCCTGCGCTCTTGTTCGCCGGTTCATCCAGCGGGAAGCTGGCGCTTACCGGACCTCATCGGGATCCAGTGCCCGCGACCGGCGGAGGCGGCGGTCGGCGTTCTGCGAAGCGCGGATCAGGTGCTCGACCTCGGCCTCGTAGTCATTGACGTCAATGTCACCGCGTGCGAACTGTCCCTTCAGGATCGCGAGCATCTCGTCTCGGTACTCGAGGTGGGTCAGGTTCCCGGCAAGGTAGCGTCGCTTCAGGTTCTCCTCGGGGAGTTCGGGCGTGCGCTGACGTTCTCGGTTTTCGTCTTTTGGTCTTGACGCCCGCCAGATAAACCAGGCGGGGACGCCGATGATCCCGGCCGCGACCGCACCCGCGATGGCCAACCCAAGCAACAGGAGTACGAGCGCAAGTACGGCGATGACCACCACGAATGGCAAGGCAATCAAGCCAGCCATGATGCCAACGACTGGGCCAATGACCGCCGGAATGACTACTCCGAGCAAGATGACCGTCAACACCACGCGCCAAACGAACCGGCGCAGCGGTCGTGACCGACCCTTCCTTTTCACGTCCCAGTCCGTCCCTGACAGGTGCCATGTGCGGGATTTGACCGGCACGATGGTCCATGATCCACGTCCGAGTCTACGTGTCTGCCGTCGAACGTCGCACCGCGCGCGTGTGCAGGCGGTACCATGCGACCTGAGGGGTACGAGTGCCATGATGATCCTCGCTGGGCGGACAGTGATCTTTGCGTGGGCCTTGGGCATCGCATATGTCGGGTACCTGCTTGTCAGTGGTGAGATTGGCGTGATGCAAGCAGCCTTGGAAGCCGGCCGGACGCTCGACGTCGTCCTGAACGCCATCTTCACCATGTTGGTCGCCGCGATGGTGACCATCACCGTTGGCCTCTTCCTGTTCGTTGGCGTCGCGAACGAAGGCAGCTAGGGCTGCCCGTCCTGCGCCAAGACCTTTGTACGGGCACTCTCTGATCGGCAGACCAACGGGTCCGACCAGGTGACATAGGACACCCTTGACCATTCGCAGCCACGATGCAGCTGCCAGTTTGACGGAACCCCGACACGATGTCCCCTGATCCCTGGATGGCCGTCGTTGCGGTATCCCTGGGCGGCGCGATCGGTGTGGTCCAGGGAATCCTGGGTGCCGGTGGGGCAATCCTGACCCTGCCGGTCCTCGTCTACGTGCTTGGCGCACCAGTGCCAGTCGCAACCGGGACGAGCATTGCCGTGACCTGCCTCAATGCCTCGGTGGGGGCGTTGCAGGCGTGGCGTTCGCGCCGTGCGCTTCCGAGGGTGAGCGTTGTCCTTGGAACCGGTGGCATCCTTGGCACGCTTGCCGGGGCCTGGATGAACCACCGGACCCCCGAAGTCGTGGTCCTCGGACTGTTCGGCCTGATCATGCTCGCTTCGGCGACCAGCATGGTCCGGGGTGGTCCCGGATCCGACGCGGTGGCGCCGACCCCGGTGATCTTCACTCGCGTGTTCATTGCCAAGGTCGTGATCATCGGTCTCGGTGTCGGGATCCTGACCGGGCTCTTTGGTGTTGGGGGAGGGTTCTTGCTCGTGCCGGCACTCGTGACCGTGCTCGGTGTGCCGATGCGCATGGCCGCCGGAACCTCGATGATGGCGATCACGCTCAATTCAATCTGGGGACTCGCGGCCCATACCGGCCTGGGCGGCATCGATTGGCTTCTGGTCGGCTTGCTCGGCGGATCCGGCATTGTCGGGGTCGTCGTCGGTGGCCATGTGGCGGGACGCCTGCCCGAGCGGCACCTCCGGCGTGCCTTTGCCTCGCTGGTCTTCTCGCTTGCGGTCTATACGCTTGCGCGCAATGGGGATGCTCTTTTCGCCACGATCACTTCGTGAACCGGTGTTCCCAATGGAGATCCACGCGTCTCCCTATGGAGTGACCGGTTGGTGACCTGCGCCGTCGAACGATTGGCGCCACCGATGCGCAAGAGGAACGATCATCAGCGTGATTGCTCCGAGGACGGCAAATGAGCCGGTCAACCCCACCATGTCGGCAATGGCCCCGTACATGATGGGAGCGGACGCGGTCGCGAGCAGGGTGCAGGTGTAGAAAAGGCCATACGCGCGCCCCCGTTGATCCGGGTCAACGAACGGTGCCACCAGTCCGTAGAGAACCGACGACGTGCCATTGAGGGAGAACCCGAACGGCAGGATTGCCCACAGGATCGCGCCCTTTGGCGCGAAGGGGATGAGGATCAGGCCCACCGCCGTCACGACCTCGGTCACCATGATCGTCAACGTCGGTCCGGCCCTCGTGGCCAATGGTCCGCACAGGAACTTGCCGGCCGCTCCGGCCCCGAAGAGGACGGCGAAGGCGACACTGATCTCCGCCGAGGAGAGCGAGGCGCGGTCGAAGACGAACGGCAGCAGTGCGAGCGCCGCTCCCCGGGCAGCCGCATCGAGCATTCCCGTTGCCGTCAAGGCGCCGTACGCACCCGGGTTCCGGATCCCCCACGCCCGAAACCTCCATGAATCCCGGTGCCAGATCGAATGGTTCCGGCGTGTCCCCGCATCCGGTGTCGACGCAGCAACCTGGTCTCGCATGGCCTGCGCCACCGATCCTCGCGTCACGGGCACCGCCAATGCGTAGCCGATCGCGAACACAAGGCCAGTGATCCCCAGGGCCGTCACTCCCCCGCGCCATCCGTAGTAGTAGGCACCCAGTCCGCCGATGAACGGTGCTGCTATCTTTCCGATATCGCCGGCAAAGTTCAGCGTGCCGATCGCCTGGTGCCTTCTCCCATCGCCGAAGAGGCGCGAAACCAAGGCGTTCGCCACCGGATGCTGGGTGTTCCCGCCTATCCCCGCCAGGGCCGTCCAGATCAGGAGCGGGACGAAGGTCGCAGTGGTCGCCATCGCGATCAAGCCAACGCTTACCGCGCCAGTGCCAACGGCCAGCAGCAGGTGTTCCCCGACCGTTTCGGCGAGCATCCCGGCCGGGACTTGCAGGAGTGCAGAGGCTCCGCCAAGGATTGCCTTGACCGCGCCAACCTGCCCGTAACTCAGTTTCAAGTCGCTGGCAATGAGCGGCAGCAGTGGGTAGACGCCCGCGAACAGGGCGTCGCTGACCGCGTGCATCGAGGCCACACTGGCAAGGTGCCAGCCTGCGCGGGATCGGAAGCCACGCACCCCGGGAGTTCGCCTCAAAGGCTCCGGGGCGGGTGGCGGGGTCAGATCCGACATCCTCGTACCGTAGCGCACCGCGCGACGCTTCTGTCGTCAATGCCCCCAGTGTCCTTGTTGCGGTGCCTGTTCGCCCTGGTGCTTGTGTGCCTGGGCGGAGCATGTTCACGAGCGGAACCCGGGCCGCCGGTTGCCTCCGTCAGCGCAAGTCCGACCTCGACTGGCGCGCCGTCCGTTGATGGCACGCGGATTGCACGTGACGCCACGTGGGCACCCGGCGCCCTCGTCGACCACTTCGGGAAGCATGGAAACGAGGGTCCGTGGGCGGATGCCGGTGCCTACCACCGCAGTGCCCGGGACACGATCCGCACCGGTCGGGATTTCACCTACATTGATCGCACCGCGAACGTCCGGCGACGCGGTTTCTACGACGCATCGGGAAACCGTTTCACCAGTGTCACCGAAGACCTGCGTCGCATCACCACACACGTTCGCCCAGACACTGGTGAGCGCGCTGTCGTCCTCCTGCCTGAAAGCACGTACCGCCGATGACGTTTGACCGCATTCCATCCGGACCGCGTCCCAGCCGCGCGATCATCGGTCATCTTCTGGATGCTCACGGCGTAGAAAGTTTAGCGTGTGCACTCTTTCTGGTGCAGTCGGAAGGCGTGACGCTCCCGGGGGGCGTAGAGGCTGCGAGTGGGTACGTCCTCGGACGTGACGGGCGCGTGCACCGGTGGTGGCTATCGTGGTCTGAAACCGCTGACGCCTATCAGCTGTCACCATGGGCCGAGGTGACTGACCCGGTCGATGCCTTCGGCGGTGATGCCGATTTTCGCGACGCGTGGTCGGCGGTCTTCGGGAGGGAACGCGACTGAGACCATCCGGCGGGTTTCGCGGTCGATGGTCGCCGGTATCATCCCCTCGGTAGTCCGAATGTGCCTGCCCGGTTTTGGTCCCTGCCTTGCCTTGGCTCGGGGCCAGTTGGGCGCGATGAGTGACGGAGGGGTGCAATTGTGAGTTCAGTCTCTAATCACGGGGTCGCAGCTGCGGTATCTGCCGACACGAGCCTGCCGTATCCGGATGACGACGTCCATGGCACTGTCATGCGCGCGCGGGGCAATCTCCGAAAGGCGGCCGCCCTCTTCGCCGAGGCCAAGTCACTGCTGGATCATGGTGGCGATCACGCAGAGGCCATCGCAAGGATGGGGAAGGCGAGCGATGCGATCGGGTCGTCCTCGTACTTCCTGAGCGTGGCCATGGGCAAGCAGGGCGTCGGCTCCGGCCCCAACCTCCGCACCCTGACCCCGTAGCCCGGTCGGGTACCCATGCCCGCCATACCGGTACCCGTGCGAGAGGCTTGCCATGGCAACCCTGACTGGTCAAGGGAGGACCGGTGTCCCGGTTTCCGGGACACCTACCGATTCGCCTTTCCGGCCTCGCGTGTTCAGGCTCGTTCTCGATTGTCCGACCACCGCGCAGTCGTGGACGACCGCTTGGTGGCACGATCTCGTCAGCGTCTTGTTCGGCGCGTGGCTTGCAGTCGGTCTCTTTGTCGATGGGTGGGCGCACAACGCACTCCGGGGCCTCGAGACCTTCTTCACACCGTGGCACGCCCTTCTCTACTCCGGTTTCCTGGCGTGCGCAGTCTGGTATCTGGGCCTGACCGTTCGTGCCCGTGTCGCGCACCGCATCCCGTCAATCGGGGCAATCCCGGTTGGCTACGGGTGGGGTGTTGCTGGCGTGTTTATCTTCGGTGCCGGTGGCCTTGGCGACATGACGTGGCATCTCTACTTCGGAATTGAACAGGGGATAGATGCCCTTTTCAGTCCCACCCACATCCTGCTTGCCATCGGGCTGATCACCATCCTGGCTGCCCCACTGCGCGCAGCCTGGCGAGGTCCGTCCCCGCGGGCGGGGCACACGATCCGTTCGTTCCTGCCGGTGATCCTTAGCATGACCCTCACGGTCGCGGTCATCGCATTCTTCTTCATGTACCTCTGGACCCCGCTGCGCCCGTATCACATCGTCAAGTCGATCTATTTCTCCCGATTTGCGAACGGTAGCGACGTGCGTGCCTCCTACATCACCTCGGGCGTCACCGGCATGCTGGTCATGACCGCAGTGATGATCGGCGGCGTCCTGTGGCTCCTGCCCCGGTGGCGACCACCGTTCGGCACCGTGACCATCGTGTTCAGTCTGGTGGCGACGCTCATGAGCGGTATCGGTGCCTTTGAACAGGCATACCTGATCTGGCCCCAGGCGCTTGCCGGACTGTGTGGCGACATCGCGATCCGCCAATTCGATCCGACACCCGCCCGCCCTGTGATGTTCAGGGTCTTCGCGGCCTCGCTTGCCCTCGTGCTCTGGATCGGCGTGCTTGGCACCGACGCCGTCTACCGCGGTCTTGGGTGGTCACCCGAGGTGATCGGAGGAAGCGTCGTCTGGGCGACACTGACCGCGCTCGGCATCGCAATGCTCATGACTATGGGCCCCGTCAGCGGCGCCGTTGATCCTTCCACGCTCCCGTCTCCCGTCGAACCTGGGACGGGTTAGCGGTGGGGCCCCCCAGTCCAGCATTTCGGTTTCCGGGTAGTAGCATCTACGGATGATGGATACGTCGGAAACCAGTGCCGGGGAACAGTTGCTGCGCAGTGACGAGGTGGCGCGTCTCGCGGTCGTCATCGCGGGCGATGTCCGACTGCATGTCCAGTCCGTCATGCAAGGCCCCTTTGGTATTGCCGGTGCGCAGGCCGTCGTGCCGTCACCCAAAGGGATCGGTAGCATCCCCGGAGGATTTGGTCCGGAGGCATCGGGTGGTTTGAACGGTGGCGTTCCCCAACGCTTCATCGCCGCCGGCGTCGCCCTGACTGTCGCCTACACCGCCCTGGGCGAGGCCGATGGGGCACGGGTTGCCGGTGCCCTTCGCTGTGCCTCCGAGATTCTCTTTCCCGATGATCCGGCCGGTTTTGCGCAGGTCGAACGCGCTGCCGGCTTAGCGGTCAGGCACCTCGAACCGATCGAGGAACCCATGATCGCCGACGCTGTCCGCGCCACCGAGGCCATGCAGCACCGGGTCTTCGCCGCTGCCCAGTCCCTCGACCGTGCCTTCCAGGCGTCCATCGATCACCTCACCACTGCGTCCCTTGACGCCCACTCCTGGCGACAGGTCACGGGCGGCCTCGGCCCCAGTTCGGGTCTCATCACCACCGCCTTCGGCCCGTTCCTGCCCGGTCTCGTGCGTTGGGCGTTCTATACCGCAGTCGCCCTACGGTTCATCCGGATGGACGACTGGGCGTGGGTCGGCGCGTGCCTGATCGGTGCCCGGACGGACGTCCAGCGTGGTGCCGATGGCATGAACGTCGTCCCACCAGTCATGTAGGCACATCATGCGCGGAGCTGGTGCGACCCCGCCCACGAAGGCGCGTCCCGAAGTGGGCCATCATGCCTGAGGTCACGCCATCCACCCCCGATCCCAACCGGCGCGCCAGCACGGACAGGTCCCCGGGAACCCCTGCCCGCCCAGTACATCACGCGCTCCCTGGCGCCTACTGGCGTCAACTGCCGTTCCTTGCCACCGCGATGCTGCTCTCGCTCTTCTGGTTCCTGAGCGATGCGCCACTGTCCGCCCGTCAACTCACCGTGTTCGCGGTTGCCACCCTCATCTGTGCCGTCGCCAGCATCGCGATCCTGCAAGCCGGGCAAGGATCCCCGGACCCTGAACCCTCGATTACGCCGGGCACGCACGACAAACCCCTGTTGATGACCGCCCCGGCTCTTTCGTCACCCGGGGAGGGAGCCTCCGACCAAAGGCTCTCCGTAAGTGTTGTCATCCCGACCTACCTGGGACGCGAGTATCTCGTGCCGTGCCTTGACGCGGTTGCATCCCAGACCAGGCCGGCCGACCAGGTCATCGTGGTGGACGATGCCTCCCCCGATGACACCGCCCAGTGGGTCCGCGAAACCTATCCGTGGGTCGACGTCGTCGCACTCCCGACAAACCGCAAGTTCGCCGGAGCTGCGAACGAGGGGATCCGGAGTAGTACTGGGGACATCGTGGTCCTCCTCAACAACGATACCGAGGCCGAACCAGGGTGGCTCGCGGCCCTGGTTGCCCCATTTGAGGCCGACCCGGAGGTCGGGTTCTGCGCGAGCAAACTGCTCCTGTTTGACCGTCGCGACCACCTCCACGCTGCCGGCGACGGCTACACCGTCGGCGGGATCCCGGTGAACCGCGGTGCCTTTACCAAGGACGACAGCAGGTTCGACGCCGAACCATGGGTATTCGGCGCGTGCGCCGCCGCATCGGCCTACCGGCGGGAACTGCTCCTGGAGACCGGTGGCTTCGACGAATGGCTGGTGTCCTATCTCGAGGACATCGACCTGAGTTGGCGCGCCCAGTTGCGTGGATACCGGTGCCGGTTCGTGCCGGAGGCGCGGGTCTACCACCATGTCAGCGCAACCGGCGGGCAGGTGCGACCGAGTTACTGGTGTGGTCGTAACTTCCTGCTGGTCCTCGCGCGGGACATGCCCGCACCGCTCCTGCGTCGGCACTGGCGCGCAATCATCGCGTCACAGGGGCGTATCGTGCGTGACGCCGTCCGGCACTGGCGCGGCGCGGCGGCTCGTGCCCGCCTGCGGGGTGTCGTTGCCGGACTGTGGCACCTGCCGGGAGCAATCGCCCAGCGCCGTGCCCTCCATACCGGGGCACAGATCGACATCGAAGCCCTGGACCGCCTGCTCGACCGTTCCTGAACGTCGCGTGCCGGTGAGGCTCCCCATCCCTGCCCGCTTCTTTAGAGTCAGAACATCACGACGCCGTTGTCGACATTGATCGATTGTCCCGTAATGGCGCGACTGCCGTCCGACACCAGGAAACTCACCAGTGGCGGAATGTCGCCGGGCACCTGTGTTCGGCCAAGCGGGGACCGCGACGCGACTTCCTTGAAGAGTTCACCCGGCGCCTTGCCCATGCGTCCGCCACGCTCACGGTCGATCAGCTCCCACATTGGCGTATCGACGTTTCCGGGGCAGAAGCAGTTGACCGTAATCCCGTGTGGCCCGAACTCCCACGCCGCGCTACGGACAAGCCCCAGGATTGCCGACTTGCTCGACTGGTAGTGCGCCTGGTAGGGCGACCCGATCTTCGCTGCGATCGACGCGGTCGCGATCAGCCGGCCTCCCTGGTCCTGCTTGACCAGATGGCGGGCCGCCGCCTGGAAGCAGAGGAAGACCCCGCGGGTGTTGACGGAAAAGGTGCGGTCCCATTCAGCCACCGGCATGTCGAGAATCGGGTTGATTGTCAGGATCCCGGCATTTGCGATCATGGCATCAAGGCGTCCGAAGTGGCCGACGACCGCGTCCACCATCGTCGACGGCCCATCGTCCTTCGTCACATCAACCGAAGCCGCCCACGCATCGCCGCCAGCAGCGCGGATGTCGGTGGCAACGGCCTCGGCCGCGTCCACGCGAAGGTCGGCAACTGCGACACGCGCACCATCCAATGCGAGGTGCATCGCAATCGCCTTGCCGATCGAACCGGCTGCCCCGGTCACGATCACCACCTTGCCCGAAAGCATCTGGGTCGGTTCCATAAAGATCCCTTCTGGCTCACGCGTCCGCCCACCGTCGGC
>CAMDTO010000007.1 GCA_945907765.1 Thermoflexus hugenholtzii JAD2
GGCGAGAGTTCCCTCGTGCAGCTGGCGCGGGTCGTGGCGGGCCTGGGCGATCCAGTCGCGCAAGCTGTCGATGCTGACGCCCAGTTCCCGGGCAACATGGCTCACGGGAACATTGCGGGACCGGGTCAGCAGGACCGCCTGATGGCGGACCTCCGCGGAATACGGAGCAACGTACGGCCGGATGATCGGCATGGGCAGATCAGCGAAGGTGGCGGTGGCAGGTCCCGGCTGGTCGGTGGCGGACGTTCCCGGTCCCCGTGCGGGTACCGGCACGGGAACAATGCGTCGACGGACCATGATGTCTCCTTGCCCGGCCAGTGTGGCCGGTGCGCTGGCGACTGTCCACTATTTGGGTGCAAGTCCAAGCACCCGTTCCGGGTCATCAAGCAGCAGTTCGGCCACGTGAAGGCGCGGTACCGGGGGCTGGCGAAGAACGGGTCGCACCTGGTGACGCTGTTTGCGCTCTCGAAACTCTGGATGGCACGGCGCACCCTGCTGGCAGGGTAGGCCGCCGCGTGCCCGAATGCGCACCGGTCAGCACGCACACGGGCCAGGACGGCCTTCGGGGGGCCGGTTCCGGGGCGAAAACGGGGCTGGAGGAGCCCCACGGGCAACGATTCCCGGTCACTTGCCTCGCACGGGACGCGAATCGTGCCTTGTGCAGCCCTTCCCTAGGGCGGAGCATGCCCGGAAGCGTTCGGGAGGCGTCCCGGAGGCCCCACCGAGGCCTCCAGAAGGTCGGTGGCCCGTGCCAAGAACCCGTTCGGGGCGGGTGGAACCACCTCGCGATGGGTCACCGACCAAATTCATCAGACCCCTGGGCGACCGTTCCAGACGAAACTGACCGCGACGACGTCCACAACACCAAAGATTCAGCCTCGTCCAGCGCATCCCTAAATGAATCAGTTGCCTACCCTCGTTTCAGTAGTGGGATCAACATTTCTTGCATCGATGATCGAAGTTGTTGAGGCGTTCACAATCACCCTTGCGGTCTCTATCGTGCGTGGATGGCGCCCGGCAATCATTGGCACCGCGACTGCCTTGGCCCTGCTTGCGGTTGCCGTTCTGATCTTCGGACCGCTACTTCACGTTGTCCTAATCAACGCGCTGCAATTCACGATTGGCATTCTCACGTTCTTGTTCGGTTTGAGGTGGCTAAGGAAGGCAATTCTGCGATCGATCGGGGTCATCGCGATGCACGACGAGGACGCCATCTTTACGAAGGAAGTCAACTCGCTGACTGCCCTTGAACGTCAGAAACTGTCCCGGCTCGAATGAATTGCCGGTATGACCGCCTTCAAGGCCGTATTGCTCGAAGGGCTTGAAGTCCTATTCATCGTGATCGCGCTTGGGTCTACCCGAACAAGCGACGTCAGGAACCTTATCTGGGAAGCGAGCCTTGGCGCGCTCGAGGCCTGCGTGCTTGTCCTCATTGCCGGCGCGATCGTTCACAAGCCCCTGTCCACGGTCCCGGAAAACACGCTGAAATACTCCGCGGGGATCATGCTTTCGGCTTTCGGTGTCTTCTGGACCGGTGAGAGCTTTGGGATTGATTGGCCTCGTGCCGACCTAAGCATTGTCGGATTTGGCCTGATCTTCCTCGCAATTGGGACCACACTCGTCAACATCCACCGGCCTCGTTACGCGAAGTCGGCGCCGGTCGGAGCACCCAGATGATCAAGGGAATATGGTCCGAACTGGTCGGTCTATTCGTCGATGACGAGTTTCTCGCAATTGCCATCGTTACCCTTGTGATGGGCGTTGGGATCCTGCTGTATCAGGAAATTGCTGACACTGTCGTAGGCGGCGCTGGACTAGTCATCGGCCTGCCGGCAATCTTGATCGCCGGTGTCGTCCGCACACTGCGCCGTTTCCCGTGACGGCCACGAAACAATCCATTCATTCCGGGCTGGACGGGATGACCGGCGAGTTCCTCGGTGAAGTCGGCGACAGCTACTCAATCGGAGCGGTCGCTGATTTCACGAATTGGTCGTCAATTGAGAACAATTTGAGACCGTTGTCGCGAAGAAGGCGGTTTGAAAGCGCCGACGCGTCAGCTTCCGCAAGCCACCCTGCCTCCACCCGATCCGCAACAACATCGGCGACAGCTTCCCTAGCCATCTGGCCATGGGCATACGCCAATTCGGGCATACGGTAATCGCCGCCGAATGCCTGGATCTTGTTGTGCGGGACCGTGTCAAGCCATTCATGCAGGCAACGTCGCAAAACGGTCGGAGAGATGATGGCTAACCAACACGCGTTGATGTAGGCGTTTGGGAAGTTCTTGGCAAGTGACGCCAGTTCGCCGCCGTATGGGTACCCACCATGGAAGAGGTCGAACGTCGTACCCGGGTGCTCCTTGAGCGTGTTGGTGAGGAACGCAGGATTGGTTATCGCGATGTCGGCTCCCCAGTTTCCCGCCTGCAGACCTGTGTGCACCTGGTAAGGCAGGTGCAATGCCGACGCGCGGTCGCAGACTTCATGGAACAGGAAGTCCTGAAGTACTCGTGCATCCGACGGCGCAAGACTGCCCTGGAGCCCGTGTTCATAGAATGCCGAAGCAGTTGCCCGGTCGACGGTCTCGAACCGAAGCGAACGGCGGTACGCAAGCCCGCACTTCAGCGCAATCATCCCTTCGGAACGGTAAGCACCCAAGAGGTCGTCGAGAGCGAGTAGGTACGCTCCCATGCTGGACGGGGCATCGCGACCGTCTGATGGCCCATTCGTGACGGCGTCGGCGAATTCGGAAGCCGTGCTCGCCACGATGAACCGGTCCGCACGCATGACTGGCAGGAAGTAGCGCCGGTCGCCACGGGTACTGCCCACATCCATGAGCGAGGCGATGAACCTGCCATTCCGCTTGAGGACTTGCTCATACCACGAGACCTCGCCCGCAGTCTCGGCGACACGGACAGAGAGTTCCCGGTAGGTCGCGGACGTCAGGCCAGGGAGACCGTAAAGGTCTCGAACCGCCCGCTCTACCGCCTGCCCATAGCCGGTGGTACGGGACACCTCCCAGAATGGTTCAAAGGACATCCACCGGAGGTCCAGCGGGACCGACTGATCGACAAGCCGTTGCATGGTTTCCTCGGGCATCCCTGCGGAAACAAGATCGGCATTCAGGTAGTGGTTCGTCAGGTAGAAGCAGTCGTTCGCATGTTCCGCGTGCTGGTCAGGAAAATGGAGGTGCTCGTGGGCGTCAAGTGCCCACATTCCCATCACCTCTTCGCGGATTTGTGATCGTAGGTGAGACAGCGAGTTCGCCGGTCGCATGCTTTCCATAATGTCGGTTCCTCCAGCGCAGGATATCCGTCCGCGCCTCCGTTGGACCCAAGACGCAGTTCGGCCGACGGTTGCGGCGGATATCTCCCGGGTGCAACCATCTCAACAGAATGGAACCCTACGTGACGACAGGGATGACCGAGTCCACACTGGCTGTCGACGGGGGAACCCCAGTCCGGACGGAACCGTTCCCTACCTGGCCGATTTGGGAGGGAACGGACGAGGAGGCAGTCCTCGCAGCGCTCCGGTCTGGGCGTTGGGGTTCCCGTCCGGGAAGTGGGTTTGTCGACGCATTCACGAACCGGTTCGCCGCGTTTCACCAAGCCCGGCGCGCGATAGCGGTCTCCAACGGCACCGTCGCCCTTGAAGTTGCGCTTCGGGCCATTGGTGTCGGGCCATTTGACGAGGTCATCATACCCGCATACACATTTGTTGCGACGGCCACGTCAGTTCTGAGTGTCGGGGCAATCCCGGTCTTTGCCGACATTCGACCGGATACCTATCTGATGGATGCCGACGATGCGGCCCGAAGGATTACCGCTCGAACCAAGGCAATCGTTCCAGTCCACATTGCCGGGCAACCCTGTGACCTGGACGCGCTGATCGGGGTCGCGAGGAAAAATGGATTGGCGCTCATCGAGGATGCCGCCCAAGCAGTTGGTGCCTCGTGGCGAGGCCGTCCAATCGGAGCGATTGGCGACATCGGCACACTCTCTTTCCAGTCATCAAAGAACCTGAATTCAGGCGAAGGTGGCGCCCTCGTCACAGATGATGAAGCGCTCGCTGATCGTGCGTGGTCACTTGCCAATTGCGGACGAATGCCAGCGGGGGCCTGGTACCACCACGAAATTGCAGGTTCCAATCACCGGATGACCGAGATCCAAGGCGCCCTGCTGCTTTCCCAACTCGACCGACTGCCGTCGCAATTTGCCCTGCGTGAACAGAATGCACGGCTACTTGACGAAGCCTTGTCATCAATTAGAGGGTTCACACCACAGGCGCGCGACGAACGTGTGACTGGACATGCGCACCACCTCTATGTGTCCCGGTACGACCCGCAAGCGTTCGGAGGCCGTCCCCGTGCGTGGTTCCTTTCCGCGCTACGTGCCGAGGGAGTCCCGTGTTCCCCTGGATATGAAACTCCCCTGCACCGAACGCCCGCCGTCCTGTCGGAACGCCGAAAATGGGCAATGCTCGCCAAAGAGAGCGGACGGCAAGTTTCCTGTCCGGAAAGTCCCGATGCGGAGAACCTTCCGGTCACGGACCGTGCCAGCCGTGAAGAAGGCGTGTGGTTTGGTCAGTCCATCCTCCTTGCCGACCAACGCGCCATGCACCAGATTGTTGAAGCGGTCGCAAAGGTTCAAGCCTGGGCATCAAGCCACTGATAAATTGGCAGGGACCCCAATGCAAGTCGACCCTGCGTGCCTCGACGACACGATGCTTCCCACGCGTACTCGATAACGGACACGGGGGCTCCGCTCGCCTCCACCCAGTCGACACCGTGCGAAAATCAATGCCGACCTAACGCACGGCGCTCATCACCGCATTGCTGAACAGTGCCTGTCGCGGTCGTTCCCGCGTCCATCCGCTGCCAAGCGTGCGATTGGTCAACAGCACGACCTGCACATCGGCAACCGGATCTGACCAAACCATCGTCCCCGTCGCTCCAGTGTGGCTCCAAGTTCCGGGCGAGGTCAGGTCACCCGTTGGGTGTGCGCGCTTTCCGCCCTTGACGTCCCATCCTATTCCCCACGGAACCGCTGGACGAGGTGCTGCCCCAGCGGCACTGTCCCGAAGTTCAGGCGCAATCTCAGGACCAAAATCCGGACCGGATGCCTGCACACTGACCATCTCACGTGCCGCCGGCGCAGATAGGATGCGGGTACCCGCGGCAGTCGCCCCGCCTTGGGGTGCTCTGAACAGTGCCAGGAACGTGACGAGTTCGCGTGGCGTAGTGAACAAGCCCCCCCACGGAATGCCGAGGCTTCGGTAGTAGGCCGAGTTTGACACTTCCCATGACATGCCCTCCTGCCCGGTGTCAACGACCGTCGCCGTGTGTCCCGCCCACTCTGCAGGTGGAAGGATTGAACTTGACACGGTTCCGAGGTCGTGAAGGAGGTGTGCAAAGCCCTTGTGGAATGCCTCCACACCCGACGTGACTGGCGGGCCAGAACCCTCGTGGTTCGCCAACACCCGCCCGGCAACTTCGGCGGCCATCAAGATGCCGCAGTTGGAATACAGGTGCGCCGACATCGGCTCAAACAGATGGGGGGCACGTGCGAACGACGGCACGAAGTCCGATAACGGCCGGTGCCCACGCCGCAGGTCAAAGTTGTCAGCACTGAACCCCGGAAGGCCCGATGAATGGCTCAGGCAGTGTCGGATCGTGATGTGTTCTCGGGAATGCACGAGATCTCCCCGATCAGCCGACGTACCTGAAAGTAATTCCGGTACGTATCTGGCGACCGGTTCATCCAGTGAGATCAGACCGGCATCGACCGCACGCATTACAACCGCAGCGGTAAATGGCTTGGTCACCGATGCAACAGACCAGATGGTTTCATCGTCAACCGGCCGGCCGGTCGCAGGATCGGCAACTCCTAGGTAGGCTTCCGCGACAACACGGCCTTCACGAGCCACAATGGCGCCGATACCCGGCACAACCCTCTCCTGGATCCATCCATCCAGGATCCCGAAGGCGCGTCGCAAACGGTCAGCATCCAGACCATGCCGGTCAGGACTATCGAATACCAGTCGCGTCAGTTCGGTCATCGTTGCGCCTCCACCACAGATCGCGCCAGGTTCCAAACGCGATTTGGGCGCACTGTACTCGAATACCCCGTTTGATTCGTTCAGTGGACGTTTCGAGTCAGTCATACCCAACCCGCTTCATGCAATGATGCGCGTGACGCAACAGGCGTCTGGAGAAGGAACCGCACCATGGCAATGCGTATCGGCATCGGTCTGTACCCACACCTCCTAACCACTGACAACTTCAAGTTTGCGGCCCAGGCGGGGGCCACCCACGTGGTCGCTCACCTGCCCGGATGGGCCAAGCGGGTTGGCCGGGCGCTTCCACCGGAAGCAATGTGGACCTATGAGGAACTCGCGAGCCTCAAGTCGGCATTGAACGCCGAAGGCCTTGAGTTCTACGCGATTGAGAATTTCGAAGTTGACCACTGGTATGACGTCCTCCTAGACGGTCCCAAGCGCGACGAACAGATCGCGAACTTGCAGGGACTCCTGCGCACCATGGGTCGACTTGGCATCGAGGTCATGGGGTACAACTTCAGTTACGCCAATGTCTGGGGGCGTGTCCACGGCCCCTATGCCCGGGGCGGAGCTCGCACCCCAGCCTACCTCGAAGCCCAGGCACCAGAACAAACCTCCATCCCGAAGGGAACCGTCTGGAGCGTTCAATATGACCCGAGTGCCCCTGAGGGAGATATCGGGACCGTCAGCGAAGAAGTCCTCTGGGAGCGCTACACGCGGTTCCTCCATGACATGATCCCCGTCGCCGAGGAGGCAAACGTCCGCCTCGCGATGCATCCCGCCGATCCGCCGTTCGGCGTCCTTCGCGGCACGCACCGTCTCGTTTGGAAGCCGGAGCAGTACCAGAAGTTCTTCGACCTCTACCCCAGCCACCATCATTGCGCCGAGTTCTGCCAAGGCACCATCGCAGAAATGAACGGCGAGATGGACGTCTACCAGGCTATCGATTCCTACACCGCCCAGAAGAAGATCGCATACGTGCACTTCCGGAACGTCCGCGGTACGGTGCCGAATTACATCGAGGAGTTTGTCGACACTGGTGACGTCGACATGGTGAAGGCCCTGCGGATCTACCACAAGAATGGGTTTGACGGTGTGCTTATCCCCGACCATGCTCCAGAGATGACCTGCGGTGCGCCTTGGCACGCAGGCATTGCCTACACCCTCGGTTGGATGCGGGCTGCCATCGGGATCATCGAGAGCGAGTAGCCAGACGTCCAGCCGCCCGGTGCCCCGAGATTCGCGTGGATCGGGGCACCGGTCGTCTTGATTCGCCCGTATCGATCCAGTCACATTCACAACGTGCCTGACGCGTGATGCGGGCGCCCACCACGGAGACGAATTCTCGTACAAGGTGAACAGACCAGGCCCGTGGTCTCACGGATGACCCGCCCATACTTACCCGTGATCTCCCCATGTATGGTGTCATTGCATAGGGAAACTGGGATGGGTCTGGCACGGGAGAAAGCCGGTGAAGTCATCCTTCTACGACGAAACGTTCGGCGAGGTCGCGCGTCAAGTTGTGTTCGACCCTTCTACCGGGATGTGGACGCGTGGCACCAGCGTACTCCCAGATCATTCCTTTCGCAGCGTAGGCACGACGCCGAGTTCGTCTTCCGGCGCAGGGGATCACGTTCGCGGTGTACCGCGAAAGGGGAGATCGTGAGAGGCTGATCCCGCTGGACATCATTCCCTGACTGATTGACGCTCAGGAATGAAAATTCCTTCACCGCGGACTTGCGCAACGGGTCCGGGCTCTCAATCGGTTCCTTGGAGGTTCGTACGGACCGCGCGACTTTGTACGTGCCGGTCACATCCCTGCCGAGTTGGTGCTCCGGAACCCGGAGTTCGTCGCGGACATGAACCGCCTTCCGGTGCCAGGGAATGTCTATACCCACATTGCAGGCATTGACATCGTCCGCACCGGGGCGAGCAACTTCGTGGTTCTTGAAGACACTTGCCGCACGCCATCTGGTGTCGCCTAGATGCTCGAGAACCGCGATGTAATGTTGCGCCGCTTCCCCGAATATTCTCGACCCACCGTGTAAGACCAGTCGCGCAATATCAAGAGGAACTGCTGCAGACCTTGCGGTCAGCAGCTCCCCGAACCAGTCAGGATGACCCAGTCGTGGTGCTCTTGACCCCCGGCCCGTTTATTAGCGCCTACTACGAACAATCTTTCAAAGCGGACGAAATGGAAAACGAGCTCAGAGGGACCAGACCTGATCGTCGACGACGGGTACGTCCACAAGCGCACCACTCGTGGCTTGCGTCGCGTGGACGTCGTCTACCGCCGGATTGACGATGCATTCCTGGATCCGTTGGCATTCCGGGCCGACTCGATGTTCGGGGTTCCAAGGTTGATGGCAGCCTATGGCCTTGGAAATGTCACCATCGCGGACGCTGTGGGCACCGGCATCGCCGACGACAAGGCGGTCCATCGTTACGTCCCCCAGATGATCCGGTTCTTTATTGCCGAGCAACCATTGCTGGAGAAAGGTCCAACGTGGCAATCCGGGGTCGCACCGCGACACGTCGATTCGCGCCCATACGCCCTTCGCGGTACTGGCCACGACGGAAACATTGACGTGCGACTCGTTCCGGGTGCGCTCACACGCGTTGCCCTTCCCGCCGGGATCGTTGGAGGTCAACTCCAGGCAAGGCGGGGGGACCAAGGGCACGTGGGTGAACACCGCCCGTCTGCACCTCCTCCAGAGACACCTCTTGCCTATCACTCCGCTGGTGACGGAGCTCGTTCACACAGGCTTGGTCGCGCCCGTCCAATAAGTTGGGACAACCGGAGATGCGTTGCATTGGTTCTGAGCCGCATGGCCGACAACCTGTTCTGGATGGCACGGTACATTGAGCGGGCCGAGAGCATCGCGCGACTTCTTGACGTCGGGCGCCGGATGGCTAGCCTCCTTTGTTACCCTGTGGGAGCAGCATCCGAGTGGGCTTCAACGATCGAAGCTGCCGGACGCGAAGCCTCGTTCCAGGCGCGGTTTGACGTGGCCAATGAGGCACGCGTGATCAGGCATCTCGTGCGCTACGCCAACAATCCTTCATCCATCGTGGCATCGCTCGGCACTGTGCATTCAAATGCCCGCGCGGTTCGAACCGCCCTGTCAGCGGATGTCTGGGACGCCGTCAACAGCCTGTGGCTCGAAAGCCAGGCCCTTCGCGACGAGGATTTCACGACGAAGGGGCTGCCCCGGATCCTTGACTGGGTGAAGGAACGGTCCCAACGATTTGGCGGTGCGGTGGCGAACACGATGCTGCTCCGTGACGCCTACTGGTGGGTGCGATTGGGAACCTTTCTGTAACGCGCCGAGAACACTGCCCGGCTTGCCGACGTGAAGTACCACGTGCTGCTTCCTCGAGTGGAGGGAGTCGGCGGCCTCCATGACGATTTCCAGTGGGCGGCTGTCTTGCGTGCCGTCTCGGCGTTGCGCGCCTAACCCTGGGTGTATCACGACAGGCTGGATGCCTTGCGAGTTGCAGAACTGCTTATCCTCCGGTCCGAGATGCCTCGATCACTGCGGAGTTGCACATCGCAGGCACGCTACTACCTCTGGCGCATCCGCGACGGATCGCCCTGGACCACATCAACTGCATTCACGGATGACACGGCAGACACGGCGGCTGACGATATTTCGGTAACCCCTTTCGCAGGATCCGGGTCCCATCAGAGCCCAGCTGGTGGCAATGGCATTGACGCTCGAGGAAACGCTTCAGCGCACGACGGTCGAGGAAATCTTTGCCGAAGCCCTTCACGAGTACCTCACCGAATTTACCTCCGCCACGAACGCGATTGGATTTGAGATTCGACGGGAGTATTTGTGGGTATCCGCATCACGCCAAACGCATCCGATGCCTGCGAGGCCGGAACACGGCGCTCACAGACGAGAACTGCAACCCCGACAAGACGTGTTCACCCAAGGAAAGCGACTGACCATCCCGATGCGCATGGCGATTTGTCACCTCACTTCGAGCACCTACGACACGCAGGTGCTGTCCCCGTCACAGATAATCCGGCTGTCGCCCCGGATTGGCGGTGGGCAGAGCGTCGAGACGTGGTCAGTCGAAGCCTTTGCGACGGTTGATCCGACGTCAGCTCCGGTCGCGGTCCGGCTCCTTCAATGCGCCAATGGGCACCAAAAACCCACCCACCTGCTGAGCATCGCACGCACGCACACGAGTTCTTCGATCCTTGCCTTTGGGGTCGTATAGACGACGCCATCAGATGGCATCGTTGGTTTCGATGACACCGATCTTCCACTGGCTTTCTGGCTCAAGCAGACCCCGCAGACTGAAGCGGGACCATCCGTGCGCGAATTGACGACGTCAGCCTGGGTCGGTCATAGGACTGGTCCGGACGGCAGCGCTGATCTTGGGGCGGTCCATGGTCTCACGAATGAAGTGCGGCGCCGGGTCGGCTATGTGATTAGTGCGACTTCGGTGACGACAACTGCTGATGAGGCAGTCATCCGGGGGCGGGCGTGTGCCAGGACCATGCGCACGTATTTCTCGCCACCGCTCGATCCCGCGGAATTCCTGCACGGTACAGCAGCTACCTTTGGCCAGGCCATCACGAAGTGGCTACTGCAAGCCACACGTGGGCCGAGGCGTGGGTCACCAACTTGGGGTGGGTGGGATTTGATCCCGCGAATAATGTGTGCCCAACCGAGGCGTATGTACGCGTCTCGGTGGGACCGGATTACTTCGATGCCTCACCAGTCCGAGGGGTCCGCCGGACCGGTAAACGAAGAAATGACCGCAACGGTCCACGTGGATCCGGTTGAAGCAGGCATTGGTGTGCTTTCGCTTCCAGCCTACTTACGAAAAACCGGCGGTCATGCGTGGTCAAGTCAGCAATAGGAGCGGTGTCACCGGGATGACAGCGCAACCTCACGTTCGTCGTTAACCGACGGTAGGTCACATAGCTTTGCGACGACCGACACCAGAAGAAGCCTCTCGGCCGAGTGCATGCGGTTGGCAAAGGTTTCCAGAATGTCGCCGTGAGCGAACGGGACGCGAACCTGCCCCAGGATCGGTCCCGCGTCGACGCCTTCATCTGGAACCAAGTGCACCATCGCGCCACTGTGCGTGCGCGTACCCACTTGCCACTCCGCGAACGCACGGCTGATTGCATCAGTCCCCGGAATGTCACCAGGCAGTGCCGGATGCAGGTTGATCACCTTTCCGGGGTACGCTCCCAGAAACTCCATCGACAAGATCCGCATGTATCCGGCAAGGACCACCCAGTCGGGTTTGAACCCGTCAACCGCATGTCGCAGTCGGCGGTCGTGGTCCTCACGGGCCTCACCCATCCGTGCAGAAACAACGCGGGTGGCGATGCCAGCCTGTTTGGCACGGACCAACCCATAGGCATCGCGCCGGTTAGACACAACTCCCAAAATGCTCGCATCAATGGTCAAGTGCTGGTGGTCCGCGGAAGCCATTGAAGGGGAAAACCGGTCACCAGTTGCGTCGATCAGTGCCTGCAGGTTTGTTCCAGACCCTGAGATCAGCACAACCAGCGACGATCTCTCGCGTGCGCGGCGGGTCACTCTAGCGCCCCACAAGTCTGACGCAAGGTGCATGCCCGTCAGATGGCACGAGTTCGCCGATGATCCATGAATTTTCACCGAGCTTCTCACGGATGGCAGACGCGTCCTCCCGTGCCACCACAAGAACCATGCCAATGCCCATGTTCAAAGCACGATGCAACTCCGCCGGGTCCATCGTGGTCAGTTCGGCGACGAGACTGAAGAGCGCCGGCACCGGCCAACTTCCGAGCCTGATGGTGGCGTCCAACCCCTGAGGAAGTACCCGCGGCACATTCTCCACCAGGCCCCCGCCGGTGACATGCACAAGGGCCTTGAGCCTCGTATCTCGCAGGATTGGCCCAAGCACTGGCAAGTAACTACGATGGGGTTCGAGGAGGGCATCAGCGAGCGACCGATCGAGACGTCCGTATGCGTGATCAGGTGACGCCCATGCAAATACCCGCCTGAGAAGTGAATAGCCATTGGTATGGGGACCGTTCGACGCCAAGCCAACAAGCACGTCTCCAACGCTGACGGTCGGTCGCGGAAGGAGGTCGTCACGTTCGACAACGCCTACCAGCGTCCCAGCGATATCGAACGCCCCAGGCGCGTACACCCCAGGCATCTCGGCCGTCTCGCCACCGAGGATCACGCATCCGGAAACCCGGCACGCTTCCGACATGCCGTCGACAATCTCGGCGACACGCGATGCATCGAGCCGAGATGACGCCACGTAATCCAGAAAGAAGAGAGGTCGTGCACCTTGGACAAGGACATCGTTGATGCAATGGTTCACGATGTCCATACCGGTACCGCGGACACGTCCGAGCCTCGCCGCGAGTTCGACTTTCGTGCCGACGCCATCAGTTGAAGCGACGAGCACTGGGTGGTCGAACTCCTTGAGGAATGACACATCCATGGCGCCACCGAACGACCCTACCCCGCGCAAAACCCGGTGGTTGGTTGTAGACGCCACGCTCGACTTAAGGAGAGACACCGCCCGGTTTCCCTCCTCGATATCCACCCCAGCCGCCTTGTACGACGCAACGGCCAGTCCCGGCGCCCGCCACGCAATGTCGCGACGGTAGTGTGACCCCGCAAGGCGAACCCCGGAGGCAGCTTGGTACGCATGGTCACGTGCTTCCGCAAGATCCGCACCAATGCCAACGACGGTAACGACCCGTCCTCCATTGGCGACAAGCACGCCATCGACCATTTCAGTTGCGCCGTGAAAGAGGTGCGCAGCACCTTGAGGTGCACCCAACGTGACCACCGCCCTTGAGGACGTGGGAACCAATTCGCCAGGATATCCCGCAGACGCCACCACCACGCCGACAGCTGAACTTGTGCGTAGTCGGATCGGAACCGTTTCCAGTGCACCGGCGAGGCAAGCTTCCACCACTTCAATCAAGTCGGTATCAAGAAGTGAGAGCAGGACTTGCGCTTCGGGATCACCAAACCGGCAATTCCATTCAAGCAGGCGCGGTCCATTTGCGGTCCACATCAGCCCGGCGTATAGCATTCCTACATAGAGGGTGCCCTGCGACGCAGCATCGGCCACGATGGGATCAATGAATTTCCGGCACAGCGCAGCGACATCGGCTGATGGGTTCGCCGGCGCATACGCACCCATTCCGCCAGTGTTCGGTCCCTGGTCTCCATCGAGCACACGTTTGTGATCTTGCGCCAGAGGGAGCGCCCGGGCGGTCCGCCCATCGCAGAAGGCAATCAGCGAGTACTCGGGCCCGGAAAGGCGTTCCTCAATGACTTTTTCACCGTGTGTCAAAGCATCGTGGACCGCAACGACAACCGATGGATGATCATCCGGCAGACTGACGCCCTTGCCAGCGGCGAGGCCGGATTGCTTCACAACAATGGACACGCCCACCCGTCTGACCCACTCGAGCGCCGCATCTTCATCGCCGGGCGCGAACACCGCATGCCGAGGCTGAGGTATCCCGAGACGGGTCGCAAGTCGCCTCGCGTGGGCCTTGGACGCTTCGATACGCGCGAGGCTTGCCGTTGGCCCAAACGCTTGGACGCCGGCACGCGTCAGGGCATCAACCACCCCGGCCTCGAGGGAAACTTCAGGCCCAATAATCGCAAGGTCGACACCTTCCCGGACCGCGAGTTCGACAAGCCCTGCGATATCACTTGAAGCAACCCCAAACCGCTCTCCGGGTGTCCCGCCATTTCCAGGAGTTACCAGAAGGCGGCTGACCCGCGGCGATCGTGCTACCGCCTCGGCGATGGCGTGTTCGCGGCCACCGGACCCGACGACAAGTACGACACGCCCGTTGCCGGGCTTTGCCGTGATCGTTGTCATCCCGGCACCGCACCAAGGACGCGTTCAAAGGAATCCTTTCGACGTGGCGCGCCCGCCGCGACCGGATACGCGCCAGTGAAGCATGCGTTGCAATAGCCGCCGTCACGCCCGACCGCGCGCATCATGCCCTCGAGCGATAGGAAACCCAGTGTGTCAGCCTTGACTACATCGCGAAGTTCGTCAAGCGTGAGATGCGCTGCAATCAGGTCGTCGTCATGTCCCATGTCGACCCCAAAGTGGCACGCGTGGCGGATGGGCGGACAAGTAATGCGGAGGTGCACTTCGGTTGCGCCCGCATCTCGCAAGAGCTGCACGAGCGGTCCAGCAGTGGTCCCCCGAACAAGGGAATCGTCAATAAGCACGACACGCTTGCCCGCGAGATTTTCGGTAAGCGCATTGAACTTCATCGCCACGCCTCGTTTCCGCATCACCGGAGTTGGTTCGATGAAGGTGCGTCCGATGTACCGGTTCTTGATCAGCCCGTCGTTGTAAGGGATTCCACTTTGGCGCGCGTATCCGACGGCTGCGGGAATTGAAGAGTCCGGAACAGGAACCACGACATCCGCAACAACGGAGGCCTCCCGTGCCAATTCCTCACCAAGGCGCTGGCGTACGCCATGCACACTGAGACCGTCCCAGACCGAATCCGGCCGCGAGAAATAGACGAACTCAAAGGTGCACCTGGCTGGTGTCACCGCCGGAACCAATGCTTGGCGTCGCCGAACGGTATCGCCCTGGATGGTGACAATTTCTCCAGGCAAGACCTCGCTGATTTCACGACACCCGAGCGTGGACAGCGCGCAGGTCTCTGACGCCACCACATAGCCACCGTCTGCAAGGCGACCGACTGACAACGGTCGGAACCCCCACGGGTCACGCGCTGCAATCACCCGATTCTCGACCAGAAGCACCACCGAGTACGCGCCAGTCCACGCCGGCATCGTTCGTGCAACCCGGTCTTCCCAGGTCGGACCACCTGCAGACGCCAGCATCAGGGTCATGACCTCGGTGTCTGACGATGCGGTCAGGCCGAACCCACGGGTCAGAAGTTCCGTGCGCAGTTCGCCGGCGTTGACGAGGTTGCCGTTATGCGCGACAGCCAATGGCCCATGGACCGTCTCTACAAGGAAGGGTTGCGCGTTTCGTGTCCCGACCCCACCGGTCGTGGAGTACCGCGTGTGGCCGATCCCGTTCATGCCCTGGAGTGGCGACATTGCGGCGGGGGTGAATACCTGACCGACCAGCCCGTCTGCCTTATGCAATCGCGCTTGCACGCCGTCCGAGACCGCAATGCCGGCAGCTTCCTGTCCCCGGTGCTGAAGCGCGAACAGTCCGAAGAAGACGAGTTCCCCGACCTCTTCGGATGGCGAGGTCACTCCGATGACCCCGCATTCTTCATTCGGACGATCGTCTGTCGGGACGGGCGCACCCGCCGAGAAGCGTCCCGTCATCGGGACACCTCATGGTCAGCTTCAAGGATCCGTGTGCGCTGCGATGCCTGATACGACTTCACCAAGCCGGCAACTTCGTGATCCGTGACTGCGAATATCTTGGCAGCCATCAATGCCGCGTTGAGTGGCTCCAAGACCGTTGCGCATCCGACGCCCGGGGGCATCCTGAGGCTGCTCCACAGATCCACGTGGTCTCCCGGGGGAGGGCACGCGATAACCGGAGCGAGCACCGACGGATCGGTGAAGCCCGACAGGGCATTGGATCGTCCAGCAACCGTGATGAACACCTTGGGACGCGGGTCCGCATCGTAAGCGCGAAGAAGGCCAAGCACATGCTCCGGCGTACGGTGCGCCGACCCAATCCGAACCACTGGCTCGATACCGAAACGACCGCACGCATCGGCAATCCGGTCGGAGTGTTCCCGGTCGGCCGGCGAACCCATGAGGATCACGACGAGCGGTTTCATTCCTGCACACTCCGAGACTGGCTGCTTAGCAATCCCTCGCGATTGAGCGCTGCCATCACGCGCTCCTCGACTGGGTAGGCACCGGCTACGAATGTGGTGCCTGTGATCCGTTCATACGCCGCGATGTACCGGTTCGTGGTTGCGTCTAGGACGTCGTGGCCAAGGACCGGGGGCGCTCCGTTGCCACGGTACCCCAACGCATCCAATGCAAGCCTGACCGGTTCCTTGTCGAGACTTTCGGGTTCCATGCCCCGCCCAACCCTGTCTTCGTACGACGAGGCTTCCCAGTAGCGAGACGAGTCTGGGGTGTGCAATTCGTCAATCAGCAGCAGAGATCCATCGGGCGCGATGCCGAACTCATACTTCGTGTCAGCAAGGATTAACCCCGCACTGTCTGCAATCCGTTGCCCGAAGGCGAACAATGCCAGCGCTACCGTCTGCATCTGGTTCCAGATTGCTGACCCAACCAATCCCCGCTCAACCACCTCGGCGCTCGTGAGTGGTTCGTCGTGTGCGCCAGCTTCCCCCTTCGTGGTAGGCGTGATGATGGCCGTGGGCAGGCGCGTATTCTTGCGCAGTCCATCCGGGAACGCATGCCCGTAAATGACCCTTGCGCCATCATCGTATTGACGCCATAGCGAAGTAGATGTGTTGCCCGTGATCACACCTCGGACGACTACCTCTACTGGCAGTGGTCGCGCCTCAAGGCCTACGGTGGCGTTCGGATCCGGGACAGAAACCACATGATTGGCGACAATCCCTCGAGTTTGATCAAACCACCAAGCTGCCAATTGATTGAGTACCTGCCCCTTGTGCGGCACTACGGCAACTACGCGATCAAATGCGGACAACCGGTCCGTCGTCACGAACAAGCGAAGACCATCGGGAAGTGCGTATGAAACCCGAACCTTGCCGACCCTCCGTCCAGGCAGCTCAAGGCGTATGTCGTCACACCCGAACTCCGGCGTAAGCCCTGGGGGATGTCGTGAAAGTTCGGTGATCGGTGGTGACGCTTCAGCGTCCGGCATGGCGCACTCCATTCTCGAAGATCCGAAGTCCAAGTCCCCCACCAATCCCACGTCGAACGCCGGGATGCTGCCTCGCCACCACGTGGTTCTCCGGATGAGGCATCAGCCCAAGGATGAACCCCGTCACATCAGTCAACCCTGCAATATCGCCTCGCGACCCGTTCGGATTCCGCACGTATCGAAGAGCAACCCGACCGGTTCCCGACAATGACATCAAGGTCGCATCGTCGCAAACTATGCGACCCTCTCCGTGTGCGACGGGGCATGAAACTTCCCCTTCAAGGCCATCCGTCCATATGCACCGCGTCATCGGGTCTGGCACAAGGTTGACCCATTCGCAGGTGAATACCCCGTCGGCATTGTGTCCCAGCGCCAATCGGTATCCCTCGCGGGTCCAGATACCCAATCTCACGAGCGTCTGGAACCCGTTGCAGATGCCGATCACCGGACGACGTTCGGCAGCTGCGACGGAAAGGTGGTCACCGAGAACGTGATCGAGTTCGGTCGCGAACAGGCGTCCTGCACCAAGGGCGTCCGCGTAAGAAAATCCCCCGGGTATCACAATCATGTCACAGTCAGACAACCTCGACCGAACGTCGAGCAAAGACGCGACAGGGATCACGACCGGATTGGCACCGGCCAGTTCAAGCGCCAGACATGCGTCGGCGTCACGATTGGTTCCGGGTGCGGTGAGGACCGCCGCTTCGGGTCGGCGACTCATGACCGACCCGCCCACGCGTGACGCAGTGCCGCCACTGGGACTGCCATGCGTTCAGCGCCGAAAACGGGAAACCGAGCAATTTCATCAGCGGAAACGGTGCCAATGACCGACGCGTCACCACCCAGACGGGCTACAACTGCACCAACATGACGCTGTTCCACCTCAATGATGAACCGCCCGTTCCCCTCGCCGAAAAGGACCTCCATCTCAGACGCTTCCCTTTGGTCATCGCGCGCGTCCGCACGGAAAGTGGGAGGCGCGGTGTGTATGTTGAAACCGACGTTCCCAGCAATCGCCATCTCAGCGAGGGCGACGGCGAAGCCCCCCTCGCTTATGTCGTGACACGAAACAACATGGCCGTCACGGATCGCCGCGTGAAGCCTCCGGTACCGCGTTGGTGCCGAGTGATCAAAGGGAGGAACCGACGAAAGCGAGACGTCGCGCACCATCGCGACGTGCGTCCCACCCAGTGCAACTGGCGTCATGCCGACCACCAACAGGGCGTTGCCGGCAGCCTTGAGATCCGGCGTTATGGTTCGCGATGCCTCGGGCACGTGCGCTACCGCCGTGATTACCAGGGTTGGCGGGACCGCATGACGTTTCCCATCCTTTCCCAGGTATTCATTATTAAGGGAGTCCTTGCCTGATACGAAGGGTGCGCCAAATGCGACAGCCGCTTCGCAAGCGCCAGCTACCGTCGCGACAAGGTCACCAAGGGTCTCCTCGCGACGCGGGTCACCCCAGGAAAAATTGTCAAGCAACGCAACGTGGTCAGGATCCCCACCGCAAGCGACGACGTTCCGGACAGCCTCATCCACGACCGCCTGTCCCATCCGCTCCGGGTCAGTCATTCCAAACCACGGATTGACGCCAATGCCAATCGCGAGTCCATTCGGCGCTAGCGGTTCGGCAATGACCGTTCCATCGGCGTGACCAATGACGTGCCCACCAATGGGCTCACCAACAAGTGGCCGGACGAGTGTCGCGCCGCGAATCTCGTGGTCGTACCGACGGATCACCGATGCCTTGCAGGCAATATTCGGATGTGCAAGAAGCTCGATCAGGATCGCTTCGAGCTCGGTGACGTTCATTGGCTGAGACAATGACGAGGCGCCCGGGCGTCCCGAGGGATCGGATCGCGCCTCGGAAAATGCCGCGATGCGAGCCGGTTGAGGCAGCCTGGCAACCATATTTCGGGTTGGACGTCCGTCATGCAGGAACCCTGTGTCGATGTCAACAATCGGATGCCCGGATGAGCGAACTACCAGGCGGCCAGAGCCAGTAAAGACGCCAACATCGGTGCAATGGATCCCAAGGCGCTCACAGGCTTCTGACAATGGCCTCGGATCGGCGGTCGCCACCACCATCCGTTCTTGCGCCTCTGACAGCCAAACCTCCCACGGTGCGAGGCCGGGGTACTTCATTGGCAATCCATCGAGCTCTACATCGGCGCCGACACCCTCGGCCATCTCGCCAATGGCCGACGAAAGTCCTCCCGCACCGCAGTCGGTTATGGATCGGTAGAGATGGCGTCCATCGGCCAACAGGTCCACGAGGAGCTTCTCAGTAATCGGGTCACCAATCTGCACACTTGCGCCCGCAACATCCCCAGTGGTCGCATCCATTGTTGCCGAGGAAAAGGTCGCCCCTCGAAGGCCGTCACGGCCGGTGGCCCCGCCGAGAACGACAATCCGGTCACCCGGAAGTGGCCGTTCCGCCACGTACGGGGAATTGGCCATTCCGACGCACCCCGCGAAAACGAGCGGGTTGGCGACGTACCCGGGGTCATAGAGGACCGCGCCGGCAAGGGTCGGAAGGCCAATCTTGTTACCGTAGTCAGCGATGCCTGCGACCACACCTGAGCGCACGCGTCGGGGATGGATTACCCCATCTGGCAGCAGTGCATCTGCCGTATCCGCTGGTCCGAAGCACAGGATGTCAGTGCACGCGATCGGTCGATGCGATGCCCCGAGGACATCCCTGATGACACCGCCGACACCTGTATTCGCACCCCCAAAGGGCTCCACGGCACTGGGATGATTATGGGTTTCGCACTTGACGGCGAATGTCGTGCCCGGAGTGAATTGGAGGATTCCAGCATTACCAACGAACGCACTCACGACATATGGCGCATTGATTTGGGCCGTCGCGCGACGAAGTTGGTCGAGGAGCGGGACAATTTCCTCACCTGTCGTGCTGGTGATCCTCGCCCGAAACGTCTTGTGGGCGCAGTGTTCAGACCACGTTTGCGCGATCATCTCGAGTTCGATGTCGGGCGCTACGCCACCGCGAACAGCATAATAAGCCCCTATCGCCTCGAGTTCAGCCGGGTCGAGGGCCATTCCGCGCGCACGGTTAAGCGCTACAAGATCGGCATCAGTACGAACGGGAAGGTGAACCGGGTAGGTCACGTGGACAGATTGGACTGCTCGAATTACCGGTGGGAAAGAAACTCCCGAAACGAAGGGTTCGCCAAAAACCTCGACCGTCTCGGCTGAACCCTGAGCGAAAACAGGTTCGACGAGACTGTCAATGACCCAGTGCTCGATTACGGGGTTGACGAGCAATCGCCGGATAAGTGTCTCACGCAAACTGTGGGGAATTTCTCCCCGCAGTTCGATCCGCCGGCCAGTTGCTACCCCGTGGGCCGGCCACCCCTTGCGTCTTGCAACCCGAAGCAGTTGTTCTGCGACAGCATCCGTGACCCCGGCGTGAAGCACGGACTCGACCATCAGGGAAGTGTCCTTCGTGACCCCGCCGCTGCGAGACCACGTGGATGACTGAAGGAGTGGATCAACGAGGATGCTCACTAGGGCATCGCGGGCATCGGAATCGAGAGTTCCACGAAAGAAAATTAGATCGCTGATCGTTGCCGACTGCAAAGCGGGGTATCCCATCGCGTGGGCGTCGGAGAGGAGGGAGCGACCGCGAGGGTCGTCGCCGCGCACGGCGACCAAGAGGCAGTGAACAGCGGTCATTGAGGTAGGAGTTTACCAACGCGGGCAGGAGCAATCAGGACGGTGATCTTCGTTCCTCGGTCACCATCGATCAACTACTGATCTGGGTTCGCTGGCACGATCAGGGACGGCATTGGTCGCATCAATGACGTTTGCATCGACGCGACCGGCCACGGGCAACGTGATGCCCTTGAAACCCGTTCTAGGCGAGATGGTGAGCCCCGAACGTAGCGGCCAATCCAATTCTGGCTTGCCTGACGGCGACCATGATCAGCCGTCCGGTAACCATGTGTTTGGCTTCGTCGCACTCGCGATGGGACTCGTTACTGCAGTTTCACGCATTCCATTCCGAAGCGAGTACCTCTTTGCTTGGGACAGTGCGAATTACGCACTCGCCCTTGATCAATATAACGTTGCCTTCCATCAACCCCAACCACCTGGGTATCCGCTGTACGTCGCAACGGCGTGGATGTTGCGACTGGTCATCGGTGAAGCGAACGCAAGCTACGTCACCTTGAGTATTGTCGCGAGCGGCTTGGCGGTGACGATGCTTGTCCTGGTTGGGGCGCGTCTCTTCGACCGCACGACTGGGGTTCTTGCAGGTTTCGTCCTTGCAACGTCAGCACTTTTCTGGGGCCAAGGTGAGGTTGCGTACCCGTACGCGCTCCTCGCGGCATTCTCGACGTCGGGAGCCTGGGTCTCTCTGCGAGTGGCCTCGGACAAACGACAGGCCAGGCGAACGGCGATTGTCGGGGCCATCATTCTCGGGATCGGCTCGGGTTATCGAACCGAAGTCACTCCATTCCTCGCACCAGTTCTGCTTTGGGCAATCCTCAGTCACCCATCGGATTGGCGGGCGAGGGTCGGAACCTTGGCAGCCGCGGGAAGCATTGGTGGTGCCGTGATCGCAGCCTGGTACGTGCCGATGGTCATCGCAACTGGTGGATGGGAGGTGTATCAGCAAGCGACCGGTGGCTATTACGCCTACTTCATTCAGTCGACGTCGGGTCTCGGCAAGCAGCTGCTCGGTATCTTGGAGAATCTGCGCGCTCTGGTGAATTTCACCTACGCGGGACTTGGTCCGGCAATCGTGCTCTTGGTCCTGGACCTAGGCGTGCGCTTCCGTCCAACGCGTTTGGCGAGCGATCCCGCAACCCGTTTCGTTGCTATCTGGCTCGCGCCACCTCTCGCCTTCTACGTTTTGGTCCACCTGGGAAATCCCGGTTACATCCTGACGTTCCTGCCGCCGGCGTGCCTGCTTGTTGCTGCAGGGTCTCGCGACCTTGTCGCGGACCTGTTCGTGGCGTTAGGGCAGCCTCGGGTTCAGGTTCGCGACATAGTGGCAACGTGTGTGCTCCTAACGGTGACTTGCACGATCAACGCGGTTCTCTTTCTCATCGGTCCTGGTGAAGGGCGACTGCGCGAAATCAGGGAGATCGACCGCACCCTTGACCGCACGGTCTCGGCGCTCCGACGCGACTTCGTCCCGTCCTCAACCCTGCTGGTGGCATATGACCGGTCCCGGCAGTATCGCTACTACCTGCCGGGGTATCACCACGAACTCCTCTTCAACGTTGCGGTGGCTGGCATCGGAACCGACACGAGCCGGTACTGGGAACGACGTCAATCCCTGATGGTTCCTGTCGGGATCACCGCGATCGTCTTCCCAGACCTCGACCAGAACACCGCCGAACAGTCAGGCATGTTGAAGAAGCAGTCGCTTGGCGACGGAATCGAATGGTGGGTGGCGACTGTGACCACCGGAGACCGCGCCGTGTGGGGCTACAGATACGCGTCAGTGTCCCGTTAGCTCATGACGGACGCTCATGGATTGGGAAGGGGTCTCGGGATACGCGACTGGAACTTCAGCCATTCGCTGGCGCGCATCCGGTGTCTGGATAGGGAACCACTGACGCGGGTGGGCGCGGACCGTTGGCAGGTCGTCGGATTGACGTATCAACCGCAACCACCGGGTTCCCCCAACCACCCCAGTCATTTCGCACATCCTCAACCGGTCCCGTGAGGAGCGTGAGGTCCACCGTCTGTCCAACCCAGCGATCGAGCGGGACGCGAAAATCAATCCAGCGTCGCTCGTCCTCAAGCGCCCTCGGGTTGACCCGAAGCGAGCATCGTTGACCACCGGACCCCGTCACCGATTGACCGCCGGTCGGAGTAACTTCGACAGTGAAAACCATCCCGTCGCCATAATCAGTCAGCCAAGCATCTGGCCTGAGCCCAACCCCGGATTGGAAAACCGTCCCACTGTCTCGAACGGGAAATGTCACCGTTGCACGCGATGGCGGATGCATGAACAACCATCGCCTCCGGCGTCCACCATGCGCACGAGGATCGATCGCCTCCCCAACCATGTCAGAGGGGCCAATCTGCATGAACCCAACATTGAGGAATGCATCGGAGGCAAGACGCGACCCCGTAGGTGACGACAGACGGGCCTGACCAGAACTCACGGCCGCAGCGATGTCGATGATGATCCGGTTGGGCACGTCCCCGACCAGACGACGGGTGTACTGGCTCGAGATCTCGGACCCCAGCTGCCCACCCGCAAGCACAGTAATCACTATCGACGCAACAAGACCAGCAATCTGCGGGAGTGAGCAGGATTTCGTTCGCATCACCTGTGCCGCCAGCACGCTTGCGAGGGCGAGGGCGGTAGCAAAAGTCACCCCGTCTCCCGCGATCCGCACCATTGTGGAACCAAACACGGTAGTTATTGTGTGACGCCCTCGAGGAACATCGACCAATTGGAACCCGAGGGTCGCATCCTCATCAGCCCGGTACGCCGGAGTACGGATTGGAACCTGGACCCCGTCGACTAACGCGCGCCAGCCAGGGAAATCCAGTTGATGCCAAGCGATGGTCGCGCCGTCACCCACGACGTCGACTTCAATTTCGTTGATCAGTCCACGCGATCGGAGTGAACTAATTCGCGCTTCGCCTTCGTAAACAAGTGCCGTGCCACCGAGCCAGCCGGCGGGCGGGTACTGCCAATCAAGCACGTGATTACCCCTTGGCCGGCCAATCAACCCGAGACGGGTGTCTGCTGCCCGTTGTGTCGCAGCGACATCAAACACTCGAGGCGTGAACTCCCCACTCGATGTCACTCGTCCTGCCCAGGTGTCCCGTGCGTACTCGGCCCCCACAAGACTTGCGCGACTTACCGGCTGGGGAACCGCCCCAGGAAATGGGAACGGCACCTCGGTTAGCGTGCTTGCGATCAATGCACACCCAGCAGCCAACACGCCGAATGCCGACAATGGCAATGGAAAGGGTGCACGGGACATCGCACATCCGACAATAAGTCCAACACCCATTGAAAAAGGACCATAGAGGCGCGACGGGAATTGAAGCCATCTGAGCGCATCGATAGAGAGCCAGACAGTCGTTGACCAATTCGTGTTCAGGAACCAGGTGACCGCGATCAGGCTTGCAGCTCCTGCAAACGCGCCTAGTTCTGACTGGGAGACTGGCGGGTAATCCGGTTCTGCGCTCCGATCAATTCTTGGTGCGGTCCGAACCCGACTGACGTACCAAGCGAACACACCCAGGGATGCCATCGCCAATATCGCGATCTGGACGGCACCGGGTTTAACCGGACCGTCCCACCCTGGAGGCCCCCACGGGTAGCGGAACGCAAACTGCCAATCGACGGCACTTAATTCGACACCATATGGTGATCGTTCCGGGCGTGCAATTGCGCTTCCAACGCCGAACGGCGCAGACAACATCTCAAGGATCCCTTGGACCGGGAACTTGATTACGTCAACCTGTACCGCATCCCTTTCGAGAAGCATCGGTCCAGTCGCGAACGCAGTCAAACCAAGTGCAAGCACACCACCCAATGCGAGTTGGAGCACTGATTTCTTTGCACGATGCGGCGTGATAACGAGTTGGCAGATGACCCAAACGACCGCGCAACCAGCCGCCATGACGGCGCTAAGAGAATGGGTCAAGAGCAGCAGTGCGCCTATGGTTCCGGCGAACAAACCAAATCTTGGTGAGGACGCTGCCCAAACGTGACACGCCCGATGAATTGACAGGATGAACCACGGAAGAAGTGCGAGGCAGATGGCCTCCGGCAGGTCACCCCGTACGTACAGGTTCGTCACGAACGGGTACGGAGCCGCGACGTAGACCAGACCGCCAGCAACTCCGGCAAGTGACCCTAGCCTACCTGATGAGACTGGCCAGAATGCCCGGACACACGCGGACACGCCAAAGGCGCCAAAGACCACACTCACCGCTCCAAGAGCTTCGAACACCGAGTAGACCGGGACGCCTAGCCGGACAATTAACGACACGACGCCGTATGTCAGGGACGCATAGTAATTGAAGACCGGGTATCCGTAACCCAGAAAGAAGTCCGGCACCCAGCGAGGGAAGCTGAAATAGCGAGACTGTGTCTCCAGCATCACAAGAGTGCGGAACAGATGGGGGCTCCCGTCGTCAGTCTCCCAGAGGTTCGGGCGAACGACATATCCGACTACCCATATTGGTGCGGTTACCACGATCGTGAGCGCAACGCTCAGGAGTGACGTACGCAAGTTCACGATATGGCACTCCCAGTGAAAGCAGCATCACGCTCCCAAGACGGGACGAGACCTTGTGCCAGGGGAGCCAATCTGTTCAAGAGCGACCACAAATATCGGGTTAGAATGCCCACGAAATGCAAGGAAATCATTCGGAGTTCGCCCCCGCAATTGGTGGCTGGAACCATATCGGGATTACCGTACGGAACCTCGAGAACAGCCTCCAGTTTTACCAAGAACTCCTTGGATTCGAACTCCTCGGGCGACAGGAACGTGACAGTGCGGACCTCGGTCTCATCCTCGGGTATGCACGGACCCACATCCGCATGGCATTCCTTCGTCCACGCGGGACCATTGAACCGGTGCTCGAATTGATCGAGGTTGTCGAGCCGCAAGGCGAATCCCTCGATGTCCAGACAGCCAATCCAGGAGCGGTTCACCTTACGTTCGACGTCAAGGACCTCGATGCGGTCTGCACGCACCTGTCCGGACTTGGAGTCCAATTCCTATCTGAACCCGTCACCCTGACCTCCGGGGTCAATGCCGGAGCGCGAAATGTCTATTGCCTGGATCCCGATGGGATACGCATCGCGCTATTCCAGCGATTGCCCGGCAAGGGTCACCACGGCACGTGAGACCACCCGGCAGCGGTTCACCAGTATCCTGACCTTGTGAATGCGACCGCGCAATCCAAGCCACGCCTGACTGTCGTGGCACATCCATTGGTTGAAGACTGCCTCGCGCGGCTGCGAGACATCGAAACCGCTACGGCGGAGTTTCGCCGGGCAGCGCGATTGCTCACCCAGCTCTTGCTTTTCGAAGCGACGCGTGACCTTCCGTTGGCAAGCACGAGTGTTGTGACACCCCTCGAGGCTGCGACGGTCAACCGGATCCGACGCCCTATCGTCCTTGTACCTGTGCTCCGGTCTGGACTTGCGATGCTTGATACCGCCACTGATATGTTCCCTGATGCGCGGGTCGGGTTCGTGGGTCTAGAACGCGATGAGCGCACCGCAATCCCCCGTGGTTACTACCGTAAATTGCCCACACCGATCGATCAGGCCGCCGTGATGATCCTCGAGCCGATGCTTGCCACGGGTGGATCGGCCTTGGCGAGTCTGGAGATCGCCAAGGCCGACGGCGCCCGCGATCTCCGCCTCATATGCGCGGTCGCCGCGCCAGAAGGAGTTCGTGCGGTTCACGAACGGATGCCGGACTGCGCGATCTACATCGCAACCCTCGACCGTGGCCTGAATGATCGGAAATACATCATGCCGGGACTTGGCGATTTTGGTGACCGCTATTTCGGCACCGAGCCACTCTGAAGTGCGATCCCTGAAAACCCTTTGCTGGTAACTATTGCACCGTTTCGCCCGGTGAAGAAGCCACTACCGCACACCCGTCGAGAACAAGTCCAGGGACTGTCAGCAACGTGCAAATGAAACGGAACACCGCTGGTTTCCGAGTTTGACCTCGTTTTTCGTGGTTCCATCATCCTCGGCGGCGGTGCCACGCGAGTACTGGGAAGCACGCACCACGCTTGGTCAAGTAAGTTACCGAAAGCGATTCGTCCGACAGCCGCATTCACGCCCACGCGGCAATCATGCACCTATCCGAAGGAGAATGGCCTCACATGAAAGTCTTCATTACACGGAACATCCCCGACATCGGGCCAGCCAAGTTGCGCGCGTCCGGGTGGGAAATTGACCAATGGCATTCCGACGACGTCATCCCGCGTGCCACGCTACTTGAGAAAGTTCACGGGGCGGACGCCGTGCTGTCTCTCCTGACCGAACGCATCGACGCAGAACTGCTTGACGCCGCGGGTTCCCAACTCAAAGTGGTTGCCAATCTGGCGGTCGGGTTCGACAACTTCGTGGTCAGTGAAATGACCAAACGGCACGTCATCGGCACGAACACCCCGGACGTCCTTACCGATACGACCGCGGACCTCGCGTGGGCGCTTCTGATGTCGACCGCACGCATGCTTCCACAGGCGCAGAAATATGTGCACGATGGTAAATGGACCACTTGGGGACCCCTCTTGTTCCGGGGACAGGACATCCATCACGCGACACTCGGGCTAATCGGCGTTGGCAGGATTGGTGCAGCAATGGCCCGCCGGGCCTCGGGATTTGAAATGAAGGTCGTCTACTACGACGCGTACCGGCGTCAGGATCTTGAGGAGAAATACGGCTACCACTACGCCAGTTCGGTAGAGGCAGTCCTCCTCCAAGCCGACTTCGTGAGCGTCCACACGCCCTACATGCCGGAGACGCATCACCTGATCAACGCCGACCGTCTCAAAATGATGAAGTCGACGGCCATTCTCATCAATAGTGCGCGTGGCCCGATCGTCGACCCGAAGGCGCTTTACGACGCGTTGCACAACGGGACGATTTGGGCGGCGGGTCTGGACGTGACTTCGCCAGAACCGATCCACATGGACGATCCGTTGCTGTCCCTGGAAAACTGCCTGATCGTGCCCCACATCGCGAGTGCCTCGATGCAGACGCGAGATAACATGAGCGAACTCGCCGCTGACAACATCATCAATGTACTGACGCACAAGGCTCCGAAGACCCCTGTGAACAAGGACGCGGTTGTCGCCCAGGGCCTCGCCTGATCCTGGCGACGCAATGCACATTTCTAGTCTCCATGGGGTTTCGGTGACGGTACCTCATGGGTTAATGACGCCTGGGACCCACCATGCCACGAACCATTCGCATCGCCGCTGGCAACGTGACGATGGATGCGACGCTGAACGACACGGCAACGGCATCTGAAATCTGGGATGCGTTGCCAATCTCGGCCCGCGCCAGCATCTGGGGCGACGAGATCTACTTCGCCATTCCGGTTCACCGTGACGAGGAAAACGCGAAGGCGACCGTAGGTCTCGGCGATCTTGGGTACTGGCCGCCTGGCAACGCATTCTGCATCTTCTACGGCCCGACCCCAATGAGCCGCGGGGATGAGATCCGGCCTGCATCGCCGGTGAACATCGTGGGCAAAATCGTCGGGGATGCGACGTTGTTCAAGCAGGTTGCGTCGAGTTCCAAAGTCACCATTACCCCCGTGTAGTGCCGAAGTATGCTAGTGATCGAACCCTGCGTAACGGCCATGGGTTGCTTGCGGGTGCTGGCGAAACCAGCGCAGAGAATGACAACAGGAGAAGGATCATGGTTACATTCGGCATCATTGGCGCAGGCGGGATCGCGAACAAGCTCCACCTTCCCCAGATCCACGACTTACCGAACGCGACCGTCAAGCGCATCACTGGTCGGTCGGAAGCCCGTCTGCGGATCCTCGCGGACAGGTGGTCAATCCCTCACTGGTCCCATGATTGGCACGACGTGCTGAATGACCCTGAAATTGATGCGGTTATCGTTGCCCTGCCTCACCCGATGCACGTGTCTGCCGGGTTGGCGGTGCTCTCTGCAGGCAAGCACCTTCTGATGCAGAAGCCGCTTTGTGATCAACTCGATGACGCCCACCACTTCGTCGAAGCTGCGGACGCCGCCTTTACCCGGGGCGTCGTGACCTTGGCAATGCCACACTTTGCGCCGGCCGTGTACGCTGCCCGTGATCAAATTGCAACGGGTGCGATTGGCCGGGTATCGGGTGCAAGCGGTCGCTCATCACACGGTGGACCCGAGGTCTACTACTCGGAAGTTCGCGACGCTTTTGAGGAAACTGCCAAGGATCTCTGGTTCTTCGATGCTGCTCAAGCGTCCGTAGGTGCCCTGTTTGACATGGGCGTTTACGCAACATCCCAATTGATTGCAGTTGGGGGGGGCGTCGGGCGTGTGTTCGGACGCGCCGCAACGTTTGACAAGCCAACCCAACTTGAAGACACGGCCACCCTCCTGCTTGAGTTCACGAGTGGTGCCCTAGGTACGATGGAGACCGGATGGTGCGACCCCGCGCGCACCAACTTCCTTCACATCCATGGAACCCAAGGCAAGCTCGTGGCCCCGGGTCATGCCGGGAACCCGCTCACGAAGTGGACCCCCGGCTCCTACACCCGCGAGGACATTCCGGCGACACCATCAGCTGTCGATGTCGCACCGTTCGCCACCGGCAATGTTCACCAACACCTGATCGACTGCATTGCGTCCGGGCATCAGCCCCCCGTGTCGAATGCGCAGTTCGCTCGGCACGTGACCGAAGTCCTCCTTGCGGGCCTTGCTTCGGCAAAGTCGGGTCTGCCAGTGAACGTCGAAAGTCGCATCTAGATTGCGCCCAGCCACCAGTCGCTGGCTTGAGAAAGTGACTGGTGGCAGTCACTCGTGATCATCAAGGACGGCGCGGTTGATCCGTTCAGAGGCGTCAGGGGAATCCGCGTCGTCACCGCCGAAGTCGGCGAGGATCTGCTCGTAAATCCGGGAGGGCGCCACGACTGAGACCACGCGTCCATCCTTCCAGAAAAGGCGGACATCCGGATAGAACCCGAAGTACATCAACGCGACTTCTGCCTCGATTGGCTTGCCGAAACGAACCCGGTAACGGTCGTCATCAACAGGTTCAACGCCTGCACGTGATCCGGTCAAGGGATCCCCTTCCAGAGACGCCAATTCACGACTTTGTCGCTGACTGCGGATCGACATCCGCTGTAATAGGGTCAGTTTGCGCTTCGACCGCCTGATCCTCAGCGTGGGAGATACCCTGATTACCCACATACGAGGGGCCAAGCACGTCCTGTAGGTCACCCCCCGAATGCTCGCCATTGCCGGGGGCGTCTTCGGTAGCTGGCGCCGGGGCAGTTGCAAAGCCGACCGCATACGCAAGGATCACGCTCCCAACCACAGCACCGATGGCGAGGAGTGGCGGCGGCTCCCAGAAGGTGGACATGACACAGTCAGTGTACGGTGGCAGGGAAGACGGGTTTCATGGCGGCAAACGCCGGGCTGGGCACACACTCCGCAATTCGTCGCAATCGCCAGGGTTCGGCGTGGGACCCCGGAACCCTCGGTCAGGGGCGCGTGACGCACGGCAACGGCTCGTGGGAATGCTCGATGCAACGCCCAGTACCTCCTACCATTATGTTGCGGTATGTAATCCTGATGAGCTTGATCCGTAGCTTGATCGTACAGCGCATGCACGTCAGCAGCGCACTAGAGTAGGAAATTGACATCGGCTACCAACCCGGAACCACACGACCAAGAGCCATCTCGTGCCATCCCCACGAACGTCGTTGTCGATGCCCCAACGGGCATTTGCTTGCCAACCGGTGTGCCATCGTCGCGTCCCATCGGCGCAACCGACCCCGTCCGGCGGGTCGCTTCGATCAAGACCGTGTCCGACTTCAGATCGCACCTGTTGGACCTTGGCGTAGATGTGCCAGTCGATGACTCCATGGGCACGGGCGATTTGTCTCCCCTAGCGCAGTCGCTTGAATGGAATTTAAGGCGCATCGGTAACCGCGTTGCCGTCCATCCAATGGAACGGTTTGACGGAACACCCGATGGAACCATTACCCCGGCGGTGCGTCGTCGTTGACAGCGGTTCGGACGTTCCGGTGCCAAGCTGATTTGGGGCTGTGAAGCCATGGCCGTGCGTCCTGATGGTCGTGCCAACCCCAACCAATTGGTCCTGGATGAGGCCCATGCCGGAGGCATCCGGGAAGTGCGCGATGCACTCGTCGAAGCACATTCCGCGGCCCACGGGCGGACGGATGACCTCGTGATCGATTTCCAATTGACCCACTCCGGTCGGTATTGCCGACCCAATCCTGGTGGCGCGTTTGAACCGCGCGTTGCGTTCCGTCATCCGTTGCTCGACGCGCGGTTCCGGGACTCTGACGATTCCCAGATCATCACTGACACAGAACTAAGGATCCTGATCTCGGATTATGTCAAGTCGGCGCGGCTCGCCTTGGAGCGCGGCGCTGACTTTGTCGACATCAAGCACTGCCACGGCTACCTGCTGCATGAGTTCCTAGGTGCCCGGGGCCGTTCCGGCGAATTCGGCGGCTCGTTTGAAAACCGCACCCGTCTACTCCGCGAAATCGTGTCAGGTATCCGCGCTGATGGGAACCCCATTGGCCTTGGCGTCCGCTTGTCGGCATTCGATTTCGTGCCATTCGTACCTGATGCCTCGCGGGCTCGGAATGGACGTCTCGGCCCTGGAATGCCGGTCGGGATTGACGGTCTGGAAACCTACCCGTTCGGCTTCGGGCATGACCTGGCCAGTCCGCTGGTTCCCGACCTGACCGAGACGCGACAATTCATCGAACTGTGTCACGCCCTTGGCATCACGTTGATCAACCTGACCGCCGGTTCTCCCTACTATGTGCCCCATATCCAGCGACCAGCCGCGTTCCCGCCTTCAGATCGCCATCAACCACCGGAGGATCCGTTGGTCGGGGTCGCACGTCAGACAGGCGTCGTTCGGGCGATCAAGGCAACCGCACCGCCGGAAATGGTGTTCGTTGGCACCGGATACTCCTACTTGCAGGAGTTCCTGCCGAACGTCGCGCAGGCGACCGTCCGAAACGGGTGGGTGGCTAGTGTCGGCCTAGGTCGGATGGTCCTTGCCTACCCGGAGATCGTCACTGAAGCAGTCAGCGGGCGCGACATCGCACGAACAAGGGTGTGCCGAACGTTCTCCGATTGCACCACGGCACCCCGAAACGGCTTGCCATCCGGGTGCTACCCGCTCGATCCGCATTACAAGTCGATGCCCGAAGCCGAACAACTCAAGAAGACCAAACAGGCGGCCGGCGTCTAAGGCGGAAGTAGTGGTGCCGTCCACCGGGCGGCTGGGTGTAGGCGACTTGGAGGAACCGAAACTGTGACCACGCGTGCAACCCTGAAGCTTCCAGACGCCGCGGGCGCGGTTGCGTCTTACGTCGCCGGCCATGGAGATGCTCCGGCGTTCGACCCACGCCTTGCATCGCTCGCGCCATCGCGGACGCGTGTCGCCTATGCTGCGGTCCACGTCGTGTGAAACCCACTGGCCGCGGTTTCGGACCCAACCGTGGATGTAGCCATCGACCGGGACGAGCCGATGGCGTACCGCCATCATCTTTGGTCATTGGGGCTTTCCGTTGCGGAGGCAATGGATACCGCCCAACGGGGAATGGGTCTCGACTGGGCAGCGAGCCGGGCACTTATCCGACGGTCGCTTGCAGATGCGCGTGCGATCGGTGCGGTCGACCGCATCGCGTGTGGAGCGGGGACCGATCACCTGAAAACCTGGCCCGGGAGTGACGATCGCTGACGTAAAGCGCGCGTACGACGAACAGTGTGCATTTGTCGAAGTCGAGGGCGGGCGGGTGATCCTGATGGCAAGCCGGGCACTAGCAGCCTGTGCGCGTGGACCGGAGGACTACGCCTCCGTCTACGTTCACGTCTTTTCACAGATCCGCCAACCAGTCATCCTTCATTGGCTGGGCGACATGTTCGACCCCGCGCTCGCGGGCTATTGGGGTTCGAGTGCCATCCCCGCGGGAATGGACAGTTGCGTCGCGGTCATCACCGCGAACAGCGCCAAGATTGACGGCATCAAGTTGTCATTGCTTGACGATGCGTGGGAAATCCACCTTCGTGATCGTCGACCCGCAAGCGTCCGGATGTACACCGGTGACGACTTCAACTACCCCCGGTTGATCGCCGGAGATGAGAACCGTGATTCAGATGCGCTTCTCGGCATTTTCGACGCGATCGCTCCGGCAGCGGCAGCCGCTCTCACGGCACTCGATGCCGGAGACCATGCGCGGTGCGACGCGATTTTCGAACCCACTGTCCCGCTTGCGCGCCACATTTTCCGCGCGCCTACTCGCTCATATAAGACTGGGATCGTGTTCCTGTCGTACGTGAATGGTCGCCAGAAGCACTTCCGGATGATCGGCGGCCATGAGAGTGCGCGATCGATCATTCATCTCGCAGAGCTTTTCCGATTGGCTGATCGGGCGGGCCTGCTTGTCGACGTCGACGATGCGTGCGCGCGCTTCCGGCTGGTGCTGGACCTTGCGGGAATACGCCAGTACTGATCAGTTCGACGCAACCACCCGTTGGCGAACGATGTGCACCCCTGGGGAGCAATCGGGCGAGGCATCTGAGAAAACGCTGGTCTCTATCAGGACCCGCCCATTGGCATCAAGCACTTGAACTCGTGCATTGACTGCAATCGCTTCCCGATCCGCGACCTGAGCAGCAATCGCTTGGCAGACGGCTGCTGCAATTCCGAGATCGACCGGGCGGAAGAACAGGTCGGTCCCGACTACCGTGACATCGCCGTCAATCAGGACGTCACCAATGTGGACCATCCACGCCGGCGGAACTTCGCCGTTGGACTGGCCTGCTACGACGGTCGCACGGAAGTTGTGTCCATGTTCCTTCGAACCAGAACGCCGGATTTCCGGATCAGACTCTTCTGGCCCGCGGGTCGATCGATCTGATGACACTCCGACCGTAGGATGGTGGATCTGAGTCGGCGGTACGGTTTAACCCGTGATGGTCGGTTGCACCGCGTTCTGCACCGGCGGTCCCGGAAGTTGAGGAGTCCCGCACGCTTGGACAGCGCACAGGACAGTCGCCATTCCGACAACGGTGCGGGCAAAAGCCCTCTCCGCCGAGGGTCGGCTACACGCGAATATCATCTGGAAGCTTCCCACCAGATGATTGCACGATGGTCAGCCTTTCCCGTCTGTCCCCGACATCGACATGAGCCAGTTAGTGGGATGCCGTGGGGTTGGAGATCGGCGCACCGATCAGGTTGCCCCATTCCGTCCATGAGCCATCGTAGTTGCGCACGTTCTTGTACCCGAGAAGCTCGCGCAACACGAACCATGTGTGGCTCGAACGCTCACCGATGCGGCAATACGCAACGACGTCCTTGTCAGACGTTACACCCTTGCCACCGTAAAGGGCATGGAGTTCACTTGCCGACTTGAAGGATCCATCCTCGTTGGCCGCCTGTGCCCACGGGACATTGGTCGCGCTTGGGATATGGCCGGCACGTTGGGCAGTCTCAGACATGCCTGGAGGTGCAATCACCTGACCCGTGTACTCAGCGGGTGAGCGGACATCGACCATGGCTCGTCCGGGGGCATCAATGTACTCACGTACCTGCTGTGAGAAGGCGCGGATTGACAGGTCGGCATCATGGGCGTGATAGGTCGTTGCAGTGAAATGGGGTACTTCGGTCACCAACGGCCGGTTCTCGAGTTCCCACTTCTTGCGCCCGCCATTCATGAGGCTGACGTGCTTGTGGCCGTACAGGGTTGCAACCCAGTAGGCGAACGCCGCGAACCAGTTGTTGTTGTCACCGTAGAACACAATGTGCGTCTCGGCAGCGATCCCAGTCGATGAAAGGAGTGACTCCCACGAGGCATTGGATGGGATGTCACGGCGGATGGTGTCGCCAAGCTGGGTCTGCCAATTCCACCCAGCGGCGTTGGCGATGTGTCCTGACGCATAGGCGGTTACGTCAACATCGACCTCAACGAGGCGGACGTGGGCATCATGACCGTGGGCCACAACCCATTCGGTCGAGACAAGTGCGGATGGTTTGGCGTAGTCGTTCGGGGTGGCCATTTTTCAACTCCTCCATGCATGGCGGGGTGGCACGCACAGCGTGTCACCCGCCGGGCTTTTACCAGGAACGCAGGTCACCATCGTCAATGCAGGCCCCGCGCGTGGCCTGCATGACGAGAAAGTTCACACTTGCGGGTAATGCCATGGCATGACTTATCCAGTGCGCGCGTTCAGTCTCGGGGATCCGTTCACCAAGATCCCGCGCGCAGATGTGCACCAGCACCTCAGACTTCTGGCAGGTCGCGTCGCCCGAGATACCAAAATCAAGGCGCCAATCCGCCCCACGCACCCGCCCAACGGTGTTCGTTCGGACCAGTTGGCAACCGGGAAGGCCTCGATATCGGTCCAGGACACTGGCCCGGAACCAGATTTGCGCAAGTCCAGGTTCACCCGAGGCAACGCGCTGAAGCAGTCGGGTGCGCGACCGTGACAGCAACGCGGTTGCGACGGCGTCGGTCACAGTGCCTTCAGCGACCGGGGTTTCGAGTGCCATGCTGATTGTTTCCTGCGACCCACAATGATGACTAAGACGGTCATCTTTATCGTGTATACGAAAGGTAGCACGGTTCCCGCGCATGGTCAAGCATCGGCGCGCAATTCGGTTCGGCTAACGCCACACGAAGGGCGCACCTTGACTTGGCTACGAAGCGTCAAATGCGCGGCCGAACTCCCATTCGGTCACTTGTGATTTGTACGTCTGCCACTCTTGCTCGCTAGCCGTCAGGAGCCGATCATGGACCTGGCTGCCGAGCGTATCGCGCACGACACCATCCCAAGCCAACTCGGTCAGGGCTTCGCCAAGTGAAACCGGGAGCATGTCCACGTTTCCAGCGGGCATCCCATGCTCCACGATCCCTAGGGGTTCTGGCGCGGAAAGCCCCTGCCGGATGCCGTCGAGCCCGGCGCCAAGCGCAACCGCGATCGCCAGATATGGATTGCATGAGGGGTCGGCACACCGAAGTTCAACCCGTATTGGACGCACACGACCATTGGGAGAGCGTCCCGGCAACCCAGGACGTGGAACCCGGATCATTGCCTGTGAAGCCCGTTGGCTCCAACCAATAACTGAAGGCGCGTCAAACCCACGACCGAGGCGCTTGTAGGAATTGACCTGAGGCGCAAGTACCGCACATGCTGCGCGCGCATGACCCAGTTGTCCGGCAATGTACGCGCGGGCCGTCACAGAAAGCCCATGTTCGTCGAGCGGGTCTGAAAAGACATCGGCACCGTCAGCAGACCTCAGTACCTGGTGGAGGTGTAGCCCTGATCCGGCCACGCCTGCGAGTGGTTTCGGCATGAATGTCGGGGCGAGACCGCGGCGCCGAGCAACCGCCTTCACGGCGTATTTCACGGCAACGATCGCATCGGCCGCCAGTGCTGCGGGCATCAACGGCAAGTCGATCTCATGCTGGCCCGGAGCGATCTCATGATGTGACGCATCAACCGCAACGTTCATCGCATTGAGGTAACGGACAATCTCTTCACGCACCCGGACACCGGTGTCGCTGGCAAGGTCGAAGTAACCGGCCCGATCCGCAGGCAGGCGCCGGCCATCACTCATCGACTGAAATAGGAAAAACTCCAGTTCCGACGCGACAAAAAGTTCAAACCCGAGGTCACCAGCGTCGGCGATTGCGCGAGCGAGCACTGCCCGCGGATCCGCTGGGAATGGGTCGCCGTCAGGCGTGCGGATGTCGCACAACACCCGTGCCATCCCTTCCGCCTGTACCCATGGCACCAGCGACCATGTCCGGAGGTCCGGCCAGAGCAGAAGGTCCGTCTCGGTCGTGCGCGCCCCGCCCTCGAGCGATGACCCGTCGAACCAGTGCCCGTAGGTCAATGCGTCTGCAATTTGTAATGAAGGGACGACAACCCCCTTGAGAGCGCCACTGACGTCGGTGAACTGCAGCTCAACAAATTGGCACCGCCCAGATGCGACGTCGCGCAATGCGTCAGCAACGGTGGAGGAGTGGCCGTGTTCGGACGATGACTTGGATGGGTCTGGCGAGGTCTCTCCGGAATCACGTGCGTCCATAGTCACCTCGCACACCTCACTCGGCCAATCGCCACACGCAATCCCAGGGCTCCAGATTGCCGATGGGCATCCATGCCCCGGCCCGAGTGTGCCGATTTCCGACGGATTATCCGCACCTCAGCCTCCACGCAATCCGGACAGGAGCCTGGCAATTCGCCCCGGGGGAGAAGCCGGCTTTGCCTGACCGGCCTCAACGACCCGGATGCATTGGACAGACACATTGTCGCCACCGCCGCGTGAGCACGCCATCTCAATTAAGTGATCGCAAGCATCTTCGACGGGTCCTTCGAGTTCGTGGGCAATATCCGCATCGGGAACCTCGCCCCAGAGCCCGTCCGAGCACAACAGGTAGACATCGCCATCCTCGACACTGTGCCTGCCGAAATCAGGGCGCAACTGCAGCGACCCCCCGAAGGTCCGCGTCAGAACGCTCCGTCTGGGATGGTTCGCGGCCTGGACCGGAGTTATCAGGCGAAGTCTCAGGAGCTCGGCTGCCTCTGAGTGATCGGCAGTAAGTTGGGTCATGGTACCCCTGCGTAACCGATAGACCCGCGTGTCACCAGCGTGCGCAATGTATGCCTGACGACCGGCGATCACGAGAGCCGATAGGGTCGTCTGCATGCCGCTCAGCTCCGGCGAGGTTGCCTGAGCCAGCACGTAAACCCTGCGGTTCGCGGCTTCGGCAGCAAGCCGGAGCGCCGCCTCGATGCCGAAGGGTGCGCGAGGTGAAAAGTACTCGTCAGCCATCACGGTCACCGCGGTCTGACTGGCTACTTCACCGGCGGCAAGCCCGCCGACGCCATCAGCGACCGAAAACAGCGCCCCACGCGCGGTGAGGACTTCAGGCCGTTCAGGGATCAAGTAACCAAGCGCGTCCTCGTTGTTGGGACGCACAACCCCCGGATGAGAAATCGCGGCGCGCTCGAGAATCATCCCCAATCCAAGCCGGCATTGAGTGAAGTTCTATTGACGAGAGACAGTAACTCGAACCCGGAACATGTGGCCACGACCGCCTTACCCATTCCCAATTTGAGACGTCCCAGACAACTCAACCACAGCTCCTGACCATCGTCGAAGTGGCTGTTCATGCGTCTCGTTGGCACCATCGCCGAAAGTGCACCAACTTTGGAACCCGCTCCACCCCGCCCCACGCGAGTGCACTGCGTCATGCGCACAGACGCCCTAGTGGCCATTTCGCAACGGTCAAATTGCTTCCAGGGCCAATCGTAGGTGTACGGGGTCATCCAACCCACGTATGGGCTACCCAATCTTTGGGGACAAGCACTGTGCAGGGTGCACAGGGACCGGGCACTCTCCCACCAACACTTCACAAGAGGCGTCCTAAAAGCGCCGAAAACGAACCGTCGCCGGTTCAGTCTGAAGGTCACCTTAGAAGGGTGGGGTTCATCCACTTGGAGCATGAAAGTGGTCGGGGAGAGAGGACTTGAACCTCCGACTTCCACGTCCCAAACGTGGCGCTCTACCGGGCTGAGCTACTCCCCGAGTGCGCAGAGTGTAACTAACGGGTGGCTTTTCCATCCCAAGCCGACGTGTCCGGGGTACGATGTCGGCACGATCATGACCAATCGCCAGTCACATCTTCGACAAGCCGTCATCGTGAGTGCGGTCCGAACGCCCATCGGACGGTTCCTTGGCAGTCTCGCCTCATTCACGGCACCTCAACTTGGCGGAATTGCAATTCGCAGTGCGGTGGAGCGTGCACGGATCGACCCCGCGTCAGTTGACGGGGTTTTCATGGGAACCGTCCTGCAGGCAGGCCTCGGGATGGCTCCGGCGCGCCAGGCGATGTTGCACGCGGGCCTGCCGAATCGCGTTCCCGCTGCAACCATCAACAAGGTATGCGGGAGCGGCCTCATGGCCGTCGCGCTTGCGGCCCAGCAGATCATGCTTGGCGAAGCCGACGTGATGGTTGCAGGTGGCATGGAAAGCATGAGCAACGCTCCCCACCTGTTCCCCGGTCTACGGACGGGACAGAAGGCCGGAGATGCAACGCTCCGCGACGCAATGATCCTGGACGGTCTCTGGTCACCATGGGCTGACGAACACGTGGGCTATTCAGCCGAGGCGATTGCAAAACGGGACGGAGTTTCCCGTGAAGCCCAGGATAGTTGGGCTTTGCGAAGCCATCAGCGCGCCGTCTCGGCGACTGATGATGGCGCGTTCCTCGATGAGATTGTCCCGATCTCCATCGCGGGCAAGCGGGGAAGTCCCACGGTCCTCATTGGCGCCGACGAATGTCCCCGGCGCGACACTTCCGCGTCGGCCCTTGCCTCGCTGCGCCCGGCATTCACCAACCATCGCGATGAACCCTTCGAACCGTCGGTAACTGCCGGCAACGCCTCGCAACTTGCTGACGGCGCGAGCGCCCTGGTGGTGATGAGCGCAGATCGCGCCAATGACCTTGGGGTTACGCCTCTGGCGCGCTACGTTGCAAGCGCGAACGCTGCCGTGGCTCCGGAATGGCTTTTTGAAGCGCCTGTTCCAACCATTCACCGCCTGCTCGCGAAGACCGGCACCACGCTTTCCGACTTCGACCTGTTCGAACTCAATGAGGCGTACGCTGCCCAGATGGTCGCCGACAATCGGGCACTTCATTGGGATGAAGACCGCGTAAACGTCAATGGCGGTGCAATCGCGCTCGGCCATCCCCTTGGGGCATCGGGCTCGCGCATCCTTGCCACTCTCATCCACGCGCTGATCCGGCGTGGCGGAAGTCGCGGGATCGCGAGTGCGTGTCTTGGGGGAGGCGAGGCGTTTGCCAGCGCGGTCGAACGACCGTAGCGCTGCGAACGGTCACTGGACGCCCGCCAATCACACTCGCGCAACCATGACAGAGCCATGAGTTGCGAACCCGGTTGCACAGTACGATTCATGTTCATGACGACCATCGAGCGAGTGATAGTCCTCGGCGCAGGAACCATGGGGCGGGGCATCGCCCAAGTGCTTGCGACCGCCGGGATTCTAGTCGACATCGTCGAACCATCACCCGAGGTGCGGTCACGTGCCGTCGATCTCATTGCGTCAGGATTTGCGCGCCGAATTGCGCGAGGAGAGGTGACCACGGACGCGCGCGATGAGATCGTGGCGAGGATTTCGACCCGTTCGGAACTTGAAGATGCGCCACAGGCACCCGTGATGATCGAAGCGATCATCGAGGAGATTGGTGCAAAACATGAGGCATTCGTTCGGGCGGCGAACATCCTCGGACCCGATGCAATCCTCGCGACCAACACCTCAAGCATCAGTGTGACGCGGATCGCGGCCGGCATCCCCGACCCCGGACGGATCGCCGGGATGCATTTTTTCAACCCAGTCCCGGCAATGGCACTTGTAGAGGTCATTCGCGGGCATCACACCAGCGACGCCACCATCAACGTGATCACAGACCTCGCGCGCACGCTTGGGAAGACACCCGTTACCGTGCAGGACACACCGGGATTTGCGGCGAACCGTCTCCTCATGCCGCTCCTCAATGAGGCAATGTTTGCCCTCATGGAAGGCGTGGCGTCCCGGGACGACATTGATACGGTGATGCGTCTTGGCATGGGTCACCCGATGGGCCCGCTCCAACTCGCGGACGTGATCGGACTCGACGTGTGCCTCGCCGTGATGGAAGTCCTCCATCGGGATCTTGGAGATCCGAAGTACCGACCGTGCCCCATGCTCCGTCGACTGGTCGACGCCGGTCGCCTCGGACGGAAATCCGGTGGTGGCTTCTACGACTATCCTTGACAGCCATGAACATCCGTGGGTGCGCGTCCGCGAAGCCCCATTTTGCATCGATCGAGGCCGAAGGGAGATTCACGTATGACCCTGACCGAACGGCATGATGGCCCGGTTCTGTCGCGTCTTGAAGGCGCGACGGCATTCCTGACACTCAATCGATCTGACCGTCTGAACGCCCTCGACGAGGGAACCCTTGCGACGCTCGAGGCATGCATTCATGAGGCGGGACTGGACCCGGGTGTCCGCGCGATCGTGATTGCCAGTGGCACCGCTCGTGCATTTTCGGCCGGAGCGGATCTCAAATGGTTAGGTGCAGCGACGAACGCGTCGGAGGTGGCCTCACGCGCCCATCGCGGTCACCAGACAATGAATGCCGTGGCAGATTGTCCTAAGCCAACGATCGCTGCAATCGAAGGGGTCGCCTTCGGAGGCGGGTGCGAACTTGCTCTTGCGTGTGACTACCGGATTGCCGGAGACACGGCGCGGTTTGGGCAACCCGAGATCAAGCTGGGGATCATTCCGGGCTGGGGAGGAACCCAGAGACTGACCCGGCTCATCGGCCCTTCGCGTGCCACCGACATGATCCTCACTGGCAGGACAGTGAGCGCCGAAGAGGCAGTCCGGATCGGACTTGCAAACTCGGTCGTCGGGGCTGGCGAGGCCCTTGCTGCCGCGACGTCGCTTGCAGATTCGTTCGCCACAGGGGCGCCTCTGGCAGTGAAGATTGCCAAGCAGGCGATCCGGCGAGGCATGGACATGTCGTTGGCAGGTGGCCTCGCTACCGAAATCGAGGGGTTCGTGTCCTCATTCGGGACGGCTGACGCACGCGAAGGGGTCGGCGCGTTTCTTGAAAAGCGTCCGCCATCATTTTCAGGCACTTAGTCGCTCCCGACGATGCCCGGACCATTCCACAGGTATGGTTGAAGTGACGGGCCCACACGACCATTTGCTCTGGCGCGACCGAGATTATTGATCATGATGCCAACGACCAGTGAATTTGACGCAAGGGCATCCGCAACTGCGACACCGATCCGTGTCCTGGTGGCCAAGCCCGGTCTCGACGGTCACGACCGAGGTGCAAAGATCGTGGCGCGCGCCCTGCGTGATGCGGGGATGGAAGTGATCTATACCGGCATCCGGCAGACGCCGGACCAGATCGCTGAAGCAGCATTGCAAGAGGACGTGGAAGCGATCGGCCTGTCAATACATTCCGGTGCGCATCTCGAACTGTTCCCGCGGATCATGAATGCGCTCCGTATCCGCGGACTTGGAGACATCCCTGTGTATGCAGGCGGAATTATCCCGCCGTCGGACGTCCCGAGAGTGAAATCGTTCGGAATTCGAGAAGTTTTTGGTCCTGGAACCGCCCTTGATGCCATCGTCACTGCCGTCCGTGCCGGAGCTCATGCCGAGCGAGCGTCAAGGGGTCTGTGACGGACTTGCGTCAAGGCTGGGATTCCACGTCCCGAATGAATGTCACCGGCGTCCCAATGGTAATTCCGTAATCGTAGGCAAATCCGGCGTTTACCTCAAGCACATACCGTGCCGGGCGAGATGGTGAGTAGGTTGGCAAGCGCCCGTCCGGAGACTCCGCCGGAAAAGCCGGAACGTCACTCGCTAGGTGGACGACTTTGAGACTGTCAGCAGCGCCGTCAATCCACAGGATGTCCAGATTGAACGTCATGCCTTTCATCCAGAACGCATGGGACCCGGGCGTCTGAAAGACAAAGATCATTCCATCGGTCGTCCCGAGTGGCGCATGCCCGCCGAGACCGCGCGCGTGGTCAACAACGTTCTCGGCGACCTCGGCCCGAACGTCTACCGTCGGAAACGAAACCAACCCCGCCCCGAAGCGATCACAACCGCGTACCCCTTCGGCCGCCTGGGAACACTCCCCACTCGTGTCACTCGACCGGAGAGGCGCTTGGCCGTAAGCCCTGTGCGCAGGAACCTCAAACGCCCCAAGCAGCACGAAGTTGCCGATGAGTACTGCAATCAATCCACGGTGGCTGCGAGTTTGCGTGCCGGATTGACCAGACCAACACCAAAGCGCTCGCTCCACGAAGTACCGCCCCACGGACAACTAGACCGCACGCAATGGAATTGTCGTGCGTTGACGCAGACTGGCGATGCTGACTTGGGCCGCCAGTCCCTCAGCGATGCGCATGAACGACTGTGCTTGCGCCGAGTCCGGCTTCAGCGACACCACCGGTGTCCCGGCATCACTCGCTTCGCAGATATCAAGGGAAAGGGGGATGTCGCCAAGGAACGGCACCTCGAGCTGCTCAGCAGCCAATCGCGCGCCACCATGGCTGAAGATGTGGTGTTCCTTGCCACAGTCGTCACAGACGAAAGTGCTCATGTTCTCGAGTACACCAAGAATGCGTACCTTGAGGCTCTGGAACGCCTTCAATGCCTTTATGGCAATGTCTAGGCTCACCCGCTGCGGCTGCGACACGATCACAACACCGGCCAATGGGATGCGTTGCGCCAGAGTCAGGGTCGCGTCTCCGGTTCCCGGGGGCAAGTCCACCAACAGGTAATCCAGTTCACCCCAATCACTCTGGGAGAGCAACTGGCTGATACCGGAACCAACCATTGGCCCGCGCCAGATTACGGGTTGGCTCGGGTCATCAAGGAGGAAGCCTAGGGACATCACTTTGACACCGTGTGCGACCGGAGGCTCAAACATCTGGTCGCCCGATGGCATCGGCTTTACCGCCGGCTTGCCACTCATGCCAAGCAATCCGGGGATTGACGGCCCATAGATATCCGCATCAAGCAGGCCGACCCGGGCGCCAGTCATTGCCAAGGCAACCGCAAGGTTCGCGGACACCGTTGACTTGCCGACCCCACCCTTGCCACTCGCAATCGCGATCACGTTTCGCACGCCCGGCATCAGTTGACCGGTTGCGCCCGCGGAGCGAACCTGGGCGGTCATGTGCACATCAACGTGCTCGACCCCTGGGATTGCCCCGACAAACTCTCGGGACTGACGCTCCATCTCACCCTTTACCGGGCAGGCTGGGGTCGTCAACTCGACCTTGAATGACACCTTGCCGCCTTCGATCACCAAGTCCTTGATGAATCCAAGCGCCACGATGTCGCGGCGCAGGTCCGGGTCTTGGATGCGGCTTAGTGCCGCCAGAACGGCCTCTTCAGTCACAATCGGCTTGCTTGAGGACCCATTGTTCTTGCGGAGGCCAAACATGAGGAACCGCCTTGCGGAAAGTTCCGGCACATCCCCGGTTTCGGGAGATGCGACGGCCTGCGGGTGACGCTGCGAACTACCGAACTATACCACCGTATCAGCGTGGGATTAGCAGTCCCATTGACGGACTGCTAATCCGTTGGTAGACTGAGTTAGCAGTCGCGATGGTTGACTGCTAACGCAACTCGCGTTCGGGCTCGGGCGCAGGCATCCAGCGATACTGATCCGCCTTGGTCTGCGCCTCACCCGGAAGGGCCGTCGTCGCGAAGACAGAAACACGGCACCCACCCGCACCAACAAGGAGAGTAGTCCTATGCCCAAGCAACTCATCTTCCGTGAAGACGCACGGCGTGCCCTCGCCAAGGGTGTTGAGATCGTTGCCCGCAC
>CAMDTO010000008.1 GCA_945907765.1 Thermoflexus hugenholtzii JAD2
GGTCCGCAGATGAACTGTTGCAGGGTGAACGGCGTGAGTGGCGCTTCTCGATCATCTGTAGGCACCGGCTGGTCTCTCCCAATCTCATTTGCTCGTAGTATCGGGCAAGCAGACCGTGGTAGCGTGGTGTTGGGCGTTCTCGCCCGTCCGCGGAATCTTGGCGGGTCGGGTAGCATCCTGTCGCGGTCGAGCGCGTGCGCAAAACCGACAGCACGTTCTTGGGCTGGCTCGGAAGGATTGCCCGTCATGACAACACAGACCGTTGAAACAGGACGACACGTTGTCGTTCACGCGACCCGGCTTACGGCAGAGGCATTCCAGCCGTATGGCAGGGTCATCTCGACCGCGCGTGCCGACCTCACGCGCAAGGATGGAGATTTCACCGCACGGCTTCACGTATCACACCGTGTCCCGGCAGTGATCGAGAACATCAACCGCCACATGGACCATAGCCAACTGTTCATCCCGCTTGGTGGGGCGCCGGTGGTGATTGTTGTCGCCCCCCCGGATCAGCCCATGGATGGGTTCGACCCGACATCAATCGTGGCCTTCGTTGCGGATGGCACGCAGGCGTTCACCTTCGATGCCGGCACCTGGCATATTGAGCCGCGGGCCCTTGTCTCCGACACCTGCAACCTCATCAACGTCCAGACCCGCGGGTATGAGCGGCATACCGAACTGATCCGGTTTGCCGAGCACCATATAAGCGTTGCCCTGGCAATCGACGTCGCCGGTCTCTAGGCATTCCTGGTCGGCAGACACGAGGCGGCTGGCACACTGCGAGATCGCAATCAACTCGCCTGAAAACACACAACCGACACTTTCCTTTCGGAAGGTGCCGGTCCGTGTGACGTTTTAGGTTGTGCCTAGGGCGGACCGTCTGATCCGGTTCCTGCGACTACACCCACCGCGCCTCAAGTGACTGACCCGTCAGGGCAATCACCAATCGGTTGACGGTCGGTGTATATTCCCCACCAGCGACGAGTTCCTTCAGACGGGCTACGTGAGCAGCCCGAACCTCCGAACGATCCCCACCGGTCGGCGCAGCGACTGGCCGACAGCTCGAGTTGAGCCGCCGCCCTGCACGGCGCTGCTGTGGCATGCCTGAGCTCCCTCTCGGCGCGCTGCACACTACGAGGAAGGTCTCCCGCCGATCTCCCAGCACGCTTGTGGCGTGTGCTTGATCTTCGATCGAACCGCAGACCCATCAGCTTCCCTGCCGGTTGGGACCCTGCGACCTTCGCTCACTACAAGTATCGGCAGGTTCGCCGAATCCTTGAGGGCGTGCCCCCGAAACTCGTGACGTTCGGGCGATTACCGGTTCGCCCAGGTGTGAATCGCGGGCAAAGGAGGCCGAAGTTCACCGGGTTGGACTGGCCGCAAGGACCTTGCGACCTGTAGACCACGCCGCCCAGACGCCAGCGATCGTCAGGATCAGCCCGGTCACGACGAAGGTTGCCCGCAATCCCAATGCCGTAGCCGCCGCCGCTCCGGCCAACGGGCCGGCGGCATTGCCGAGTGCGGTTGCCGTCGTTGTCAGTCCGAATACCCATCCTCGATGGGCCGCCGGCGTGCGAAGGGCGACGATTGCCATGGTCCCGGGCATCAGTCCTCCGGTGAACAGTCCCAGCAGCCCACGCCATGCTAGAAGCTCGTAGGGACTGGTGACGAGGGCCTGAGGCATGTAGAGGATGCCTCCGATGATTGCGCAGACGGCCATCATGCGCCCATGCCCGTACCGGTCGCCGATCCGGCCCCCGAACCCCGCGGCAAGGGCACTCGTCACCGCCGTGATCCCCAGGACGAGCCCCGCCATCGAGGCAATCTGGGTATGCGCGTCGGCCACCAGCGTCTTCACAAAGAGGGGGAGGACCGGCCCCATGGCGTTCTGCGCGGCGGATACCAGGAACAGGGTGACGATTACCGCACTCAGGCCGGGAGTGCGTTCGATCATCGCCACGGCATCTCGCCATCCGTGTCGGGCATCGGCGTCTGCGGCGACGGGTGGTGTGAAGGTTTCCCTCACGAAGACCATGACGATGACCCCAGAGATGGCAAGCAAAGCACCCGTGGTCAGGAATGACGCCTTGTAGCCTGCCGCATCGGAGATGAAGCCACCCAGAAGAGGACCAAAACTGTTCCCGACGAAGACCGCTGTTTGCATGATCCCGAGGGTGAACCCGAGTTGCGAAGTCGGGACGACGCTCGTCAGCAGGGTGCGGGTCGCGGCGACGGTCCCTGAAAAACCTCCCTGTAACGTCCGGAGGCCGAAGAGTTCCAACGGGGTACGCGCAAGCGCCATGGCCCCGACGATCAACCCACCGCCGAAACATGCACGTGCGACCATTGGCTTGCGACCGCGGCGGTCGGCCATGACCCCCCAGAACGGAGCCACGGCAGCCATAACGAGCATTCCGGTGGTTGACATTGCGCCAGCCCAGCGGATTGCGTTGCCTTCGTCGTCGACCCCGAGCGTCTGGATGTAGAGGGGTAGGAACGGGAGGGCCATCCCGAACGCAACCATCGACATGGTCTGCGCGATAATCAGTGCGACGAAAGTCCGGCGCCAACCGGCCATGCCTTCGCCGGTCACGCCTCCACTGGGTATCGTTTCGCGGTGGGCCTGACCCGGCGGTTTCGCGCCACTTTCCTGGTTGGGCGCGCCAGATCCATGAGGAGCGTCGTTCGTCGTTGCCGGCGGTGTGGCAGGTCCGCGCATCACCATCCGCTGAGAATACCTGCACGTCCGTGCAACGCAAGGGCGTGCGAGGTGCGTGTTGCCTGACCCTTGGGGTCGGTACGCTTTGGGATCTGGAGTGTTCCGCCGTCCTTTCCATGCATGCCACAGCGTGCACCAGTGCGGATTTCGACGACTGATCGGCAATCTGCCAAGATCATCCCGCCCCCCTCTGAATTTACCCGTCCCGGAACCTTGTCTCAAGGAGTGCGAATGTCACTGTCGACGCAACGCCACACGCCCGACCCACGCGCAGGATCGGCAAGTCCTTCGACCCTTCGAACCCAGTTCGCATTTCTCCCCGAGGTGATTGCGGAACTTGAGCGGTCGGTCCCGTACGCCTCGGCTCTGGCGACCTCATCGAGTGGGGTGCGGCTTGCCCTCCGAGATTCCGAACAGGGTGTCTCAAGAAGGGATCCGTCTGCGGGGGTTGTCCTTACTGCTTCAGACGGTTACGAGATCGAGGAAGTCGCCGTCGGTGCCACAGATGAGGCGAGTGTCCGGGATGCCTCCCGTCGCCTGCTCGAGGGATTGCGTCGGACGCGCGTTGGCGCGCACGAACGCAACCGCAATGCGATCAATCTTGAACCCGGAGATCAACTGTCTGCCGATTATGTCACTCCGGTGGAGATATCACCGGACAGTCTTTCGCTCGCGGAAAAACTTGCGCGCTTCGAGGACCTGCGGCAACGTGCACGTCGGGGTGACAGCCGGGTTGTCCAGGCGATGGCACGCTATGGGGATGCGGTCGAGACAAAAGTTTTCGTGAACCGCACCCGTTTCATCACGGAGATTGTGCACCGCGCGACCTTGAACCTCACGGTGTTCGTGTCCGACGGGAACGTGCGACGCTACAACTGGCTGAGCCGCGGTGGCACTGGTGGGCTGGAAAGCCTTGAAGTAGACGAGGCATCCCTGGCGAACGTGACCGAGATTGCTGTCGCCCTCCTAGGAGCCAAACCGATCGAGCCGGGGGTCTACGATGCCGTGGTCGACCCAAGCGTCGCGGGCATTCTCGCTCACGAGGCGTTCGGCCACGGCGTCGAGACCGACATGTTCCTCAAGGGGCGCGCGCGCGGTGTGCACTACATTGGCAAGCGGGTCGGGTCGGACCTTGTCACCATCGTCGACGATCCGACGGTCCCGGGTGCAAATGGCACCTACTTCATCGATGATGAGGGCCAGTCGGCTTCTCCCACTTGCATCATTCGCGATGGGGTTCTGATGGGTGGCCTATCCGATCTCTACTCGGCAACCCGGCTGGGGATTGCCCGGACGGCGAATGGTCGTCGCGAAAGCTTTGAACGCAAGGCGTACGCCCGCATGTCCAACACCTTCTTCACTCCAGGCCGGCACTCGGTCGAGGAGGTCCTCGGGAGCCTTGACCACGGGTTGTACATCTGTCAGGGCGCCAACGGCATGGAGGATCCAAAGGGTTGGGGCATCCAGGTTGGCGCCCACTTCGCTCGAGAGTACCGGCACGGCAAGCCGACGGGTGTCCTGTTCGCGCCCGTGAGCATCACGGGATACGTTCCCGATGTGCTTGGCAACGTGACAATGGTTGCCAATGACTTCCACCTTCATCCGGGCGGATGCGGCAAGGGTTGGAAGGAATACATCACGGTGGGTGACGGCGGCCCGCACGTTCGCACTCGTTTGCAGTTGGCGTAGTCGATTTCAGGACGACGGAGAACCCTTATGGTCACCAGAACGCTTACTGCCGACTTCATCGTGCAAGCCTTGTCGCGACGCCCGGAGATTGCCGGTTGGACCCTCACGAGGCGTCGGAGGCACGGGACGCAACTCTATGTGATCGGTCGCGACGTGGAGAACACTCGGGAGGTAACGACCGAGGATTTCACCGTTACCGTCTTCCACGACCACCCGTGGCCGGATGGTCATGACACCGGGATTGCCGGCCATGCACGAGGGGTCTCCTCGGTAAAACTCGTGCCGGGCGATACTGCAAGCCTTGATGCTCGCCTTGATGAAGTCATCATGATGGCCTCACTGGTGCACAACCCATCCTACGAACTCCCTCCGCCCGAAACCCTTCCCGCCGTTGTGCTCGCCGATCCGCAGATCACCGCAGCGGACGGCACGCGCAGGGCTGTCTGGGAGATGGCAGAAGCGGTCTGGGAGGCCTGTGACCGTGAGGCATCCACCGGGGTCCGTCTCTCGGCCGGCGAGTTTTTCGTCACCGTCACTGACCGCGAGTTCCGGACAAGCCGGGGCATCCATGCCTCGTCCGAGACGACGCACCTTGCGGTCGAGATTGCCCTCCTTGCGCGAGGCGACAGTGATGACCCGACGCTTGAGGCGGAGACATTCCGTCCGGTCGAGGCGAGGCGCGTTTCCGATCTTCGTCTTGCCTCGCAGGTCGCCGAGGCATCGAGGTTCGCGCGGGATACCTTGCGTGCGAGGCCGACTGAGACGCGCGATGGTCCGGTCGTCGTCAGCGGGACTGCGTTGCCACCATTCTTTGACCCATTCATGTTCCACTCGTCCGCGCAGGCCGCGTACATGAAACTATCGCGGTTCACACCAGACGGCACCGTATTCGGCGACCACGCAACGGTTGGCGATCCCTTGCACGTGTCGTCGCACGCGTTGCGCCCGTATGGCCTCAGCAGTCACTCATTCGACGGGGACGGCGTCCCGGGCCGTGACACCGACCTCATCGTTGGCGGGATCCTTTTTGCCAGGCACGCGCCGTCACGGTACGCGCAGTACCTCGGGGTTCCGGTCACGGGTGAACCGGGTGCCGTGGTAGTGCGGGCGGGGGCGACACCACTTGCCGAACTGGTGCGGGCCTCGGGTGGTCCGGTCGTGGAGATCGTTGCGTTCTCCTCACCGAATGTCGATGACATCACGGGTGACGTCGGCTGCGAGATCCGTCTGGGTTACGAACACCTTCCAAGCGGGGAAGTTCGCCCGATCAAGGGTGGGGCACTGGCGGGGAACGTGTTCGAAGCATTCGCGTCGGCCCGGTTTTCACAGGAGACGCAGGAGGCACTGATCACGGGCTTCGGAGGTGGAGGCGTGTTTGTCGGCCCGCGCGGTGCGCGGTTCGAGGGAATGCGCGTCGCTGCCGGGTGAGCGAGTGTGGTCGGTCAGGGTTCGCCGAGTTCGTCCAGGGTCATTGAGAAACTCGGGGCGCAGTGCCGGAGGAAGTACTCAACCTCCGGCATGGCGAGGTCAGCGACGGCACGTTCAAGTTGCCTGCGTGCGACCGTGAATTCCGGATTGCCCGCGGCGACTTCGGTAAGGCACTTCAGGTAGGCATCAAGCTTGTCGGCCGCCTTGACCCACCGGTAAGCCTCGGCGTCAGTCTCACCCGGTGTGATCAAGGCGCGGTAGGTGTCGCGCGTCGGTGACGGGGCCAGCCCGGTCAGTTGCTCGGCGGCGAGGTGTTCAAGTTCACGCAGGCTCGCATGCACGCGAGGATTGTGGTGCTTCACCGGTGTCGGAATATCCCCCGTGATCACCTCGGTCGCATCGTGGAAAAGGGCCAGGGTGACTGCCCGGTCGATGGGAACATCGGTTCGCCCGAAGACGTCGTGGGCAATCGTTGCGAGCGCGTGGGTCAGGATGGCGACCTGGTACGTGTGTTCCGCAACATTTTCGGGGACCGTGCTTCGCATCAGGCCCCATCGTCCGATCAGGCGCAGGCGGTACAGGTAGGCGAAGAGGTGCGCTCGCTCGGCTGGGTCGGCAGTTTCGGTCACGGCGACGCTACTTTCAATCCACGGGCCATCTGATGACGATCCGAGCCACGATGATGTCACTGTCCCAGAAGTGCCCGGCAGATCACCCCGGGCAAGGCCGGCCCGGCATAGACCATTCCCGTGTAGACCTGCACAAGTGTGGCGCCTGCGTCCAGTCGCTGGCGCGCGTCTTCCGCGGTCATGATGCCGCCTACGGAGACGATTGGCAGGCTTGACCCGGCCTCGCGAACCAACCAGTCGAGTATTGCCCGCGAACGGTTGGAAAGTGGTGCGCCGCTAAGGCCTCCGGTCTCACCGCGATGCTGGGACGCCAGGCCTGCCCGGTCGGTGGTCGTATTGGTGGCGATCAGGCCGTCAACGCCCGTGTCCCGGCATGCCTCGATGACCGCTGCAAGCGATGCTTCGTCGAGGTCTGGTGAAATCTTCACGAGGACAGGAATCCGCCGGCCACTCACGTGTCGGGCCAGGTCACGGCGGGCTATCACTGCGCCGGCAATCGCGGTCAAGGCATCCCGTGCCTGGAGCGTTCGCAGGCCCTGGGTGTTTGGGGAACTCACGTTGATCGCGACATATCCGGCCAAGTCGTAGATGGCGTCGAATACCGCGACATAGTCGGCGGTCGCGCCATCAAGTGGTGTCGAGGCGTTCTTGCCGATGTTGATTCCCAATATGGCGCCGCCGGGTAGGCCATCGCGCCATTTCCAGAGGCGTGCCCGTACGCGTTCCACACCGACACCCGGGAACCCGAGACGGTTGATGATCCCCGCATCTTGAATGAGACGGAACATGCGCGGACGGGGGTTGCCGGGTTGTGGCAGTGGAGTCACCGTCCCAATTTCGACGAACCCGCAGCCCATCGCTGCAAAGGCGCCGGGCGCATGAGCATCCTTGTCCAGACCGGCGGCCAGGCCAACCGGGTTCGGGAACCTCAGGCCGAACGCGTTGACCGCAAGGCGTGGATCGCGAACCGCGAATGCCTTTTCTAGAATGTGCAGCCCGAGTTGCCCGGGAACACCCTCGCTCATGTGAAGGGCTTGCAGCGCCCGGCGGTGCGCAGTCTCCGGATCTATCTGGCGAAGGAGGGGCCATAGGATGCCGTAGGGATCCGTCATGCCTTGCCTGCGGGTGTTGCCGGAGTTCCAGACGGTGCAAGCTCTTTGCCATACTGCTGCTTGTAGTACTCGCGGAACGCCCCCGCCTTGATCGGTCGCCACCACGCCTCGTTGCGCGCATACCACCCGACAGTTGCATCCATCGTCGCGGGCAAGTCGTAGGCGCGCCTCCAGCCGAGGCCGCGCAGCTTGGTGCTGTCGATTGCGTAGCGTAGGTCGTGACCGGGCCGGTCGGTGACATGGGTCATCAACTCCTCCGGCTTTCCAAGGCGTGACAGGATGTGATGGGCGAGGTCAACCGTGTTCAACGCATCCTCGCTGCCGACGTTGTACGCCTCACCTGGTGTTCCGTGGTGCAGAACCAGATCGATGGCAGCGGCGTGGTCGTCAACGTAGAGGTAGTCACGGATAGCCGTGCCCCGGCCGTAGATGGGCATGGGGAGATTGTCGATTGCATTGGTCACGAAAAGTGGCGTGGCCTTCTCCGGGTATTGGTAAGGACCAATCGTGTTTGACCCGCGGGTGACCATGACGGGCAATCCGAAGTTGGTGAAGTAGGAGAACGCGAGGAGCTCGGCACCCGCCTTGCTGGCGGAGTACGGATTTCGAGGCTTCAGTGGCGCGTCTTCAGCGGCCGCTCCGGTTGCGACATGCCCGTAGACCTCATCGGTGCTGATGTGTACGAACCGTGCTATGTCAGCGGCACGGGCGGCGCGCAGCAGGGTGTTTGTCCCCAGGACGTTTGTCCTGACGAAGACATCAGGATCGTTGAGAGACCGGTCCACATGGCTTTCAGCCGCGAAGTTGACGACTGCGTCCGCTTGCGCAACGAGCGGTGCGATTGATTCAAAGTCGCAGATGTCTGCCTGGACGAACCGAAAGCGCGGGTTCTCCCAGATCGGGGCCAGATTGTTCAGGTTGCCCGCATAGGTCAACTTGTCAACCACGGTGACGCGGGCATTCGGGTGCCAGACCACGAAGTTCCGGGCAAATGCACTGCCGATGAATCCGGCGCCGCCGGTCACGAGCACGTGGGACATGGTGCGGGACTTCTCCGGTTCTGCTGGTGCCGACATGGAAGGCCTCGTGTGCGTGTTCTTCACAGTGTGATTGTGCGGAGCTGCGTCGTGGTCCGCGGCCATCGTTGCCCGCTACGCGGACTGTGCATCATGATGAGGCACGGGTCCGTGGCGACGCATTTTTACTCGTCCAGAGAACTTGCAGCATGGTCGTGACCGGGTCGCCGGAACGCCATGGAGCCCCATCGGCTCGGGTCGCCGCATCCTTGGTGGAACGAGTGACGACATGGCGCGGGCTCGTCATCCGTTCTTACGGAAAGCTTCCGCTGGCATCTCGGCGATCGATTGGCCCGCAAGTCTGCACGATTGGTCACCGATGACGAATACTCGTCCCATGCAGAACGGTGACGAGCCCGTTTTAACGGCGGCCGCTGCCAGTTCTCATCCGGGTGTCAATGACCTGGGTCCGTCAAACCGGAAGTCTGGTGGATCCCGCATACCGGCCCCCCCTCCATCGGCGCCCATTCCGCTGATTGCTGTCGGCACATCTGCGCCAACGAACGCGGACGCCGAAGAGTTCAGTCGGCGGATCGGCAACTGGGGGACAGCCGCGCGGGACATCGGTGATCGATGGGAAGTCGTCGGGCCTGACCTGCTACGCCGACGCCTTCCGTGGACGGTCTCGACTGGTGGCGGGCGCTCAATGCGGGTCGTTTCAATTCTCTGCCTCGACTCGGGACAATCGGGTCAGATCCTCCAACGCGCCGGCGTATCCGCTCCTGACTTGTTGTTGATCGGCCAGATCCCGACCTCTTCGGGCCCGAAACTTGCAGTGCGGGCCACGGATCTCAAGGTCAGTCTCGACACTGCCGATCGCGCCCAGACTTCTCAAATGCGCTTGCAGGCGTGCTTCGGACGCATTGCTTCCGGGTTTCCTGCGGTTGAGAGTGCGCTCCTCGCCGAGGCGCTGGCATCTGGCGAAGGACGTGGAATGGCCGTTGAGGCCATTCGATTGGCTCTTGCCGGTGACTGGGAATCCGTGGCGATCACTGAGGGGTTGTTCGTTGCACCAGATTCCGGGTTCAACCGCTGGTTCCTTGAGGAAGTTGAACAGCGTCGCCGTAGTGGGCGGCCTCCACCGAGGCTGCCGTACCGGAGCCGTCGACGCGACGAGCCTTCTGGCGCGCCAGACGCGGGTGCCACCCTCGGCTTCCAGGCACACCTGGAGCCGATTACCGCCCGTGACTTTCTGGGTAGCCTTGCCGGTTGGCCTGAGGCGGCCGTTGTTGCCAAGTGTGACCGGATTGACCTTGCTATGGTCGACATCGCCGTCGCCGAACGATGCTGGAGGGTGGGCAACGGGTTGCGAGGCGCACTGTTGGCCATCAGCCGGAGGCTGTTCCTCCCGCCCACTGAACACTTGGACGCCTCTGGGAATCCACGTGACGTGGTCTCAGTGCTCCGGCAAGTTTCCTCCCGCCATTCGGGCACGTCTGAGGCCCTCATCGAGGCGGTTTCCACGGCGCTCGAGGCACGGCGCGCGCGATGGGACGCCGAGGCGACATTGCTCGGCTTTCCGGTTCCCTATGCGACGTGGGCGCAGCGGTTCGAGGAGGCAAGACGGGACGGGTACGCGAGTGAGGGCGCGTCGTTGGTTGATGAAGTTGCCGAAATGCTTGCAACTCAAGGAATTGACCAACCGCCCGCATCGGATGAAGGGGATGCTGCCCGCCGATTGATCGCACGGTCGACGCGAACGGCACATCGGGAAGCCCACCAGCGGCACCGTGAACGCGTCCTCGCTGAAGCGCGACTCCTTTTCGAGGCCGGGGTGGACGAGACCGGAATGATCGCCCAGCTCGAGACACGCCGTGACGAGTGGTCGTCACACGTGATGGACGATGCTGGTGTCCTCGCCCGCCCGTCGACGTCGTAGCGCAACGAGGTCGCCAGTCTACGCACCTCAGGTGATCTTGCGGTGCCACGCCCTGCCCGGCAAGTCTGGGTGCCCCCGTATGGGGATGGTCAGCGGATGCGCCGGTTTTTTGGTGGGCGATGCCTCACGGTTTCAGGGTTCCCGTGAACCAGGGATGGGGTGGGTAGCACGCGTGCTTGGCGATACGCGGGTATCATCGCGGCTCGAAGGAAATGTGATCGTGGTTGCGAAACATCCTGCCGGTTCGCTGATCAGCCGCCTCGGCGTCTCGCCGGTCATCAACGGTATTGGCACCGTGACCAAACTTGGCGGGTCGCTGATGCCTCCGCCGGTGCTGGATGCGATGCGCGACGCTGCGTCGGCATATGTCCCACTTGATCAGTTGCAGGCGGCAGTTGGACGGCGGATTGCCGAACTTACCCGCAACGATGCTGCATACGTCTGTTCAGGAGCTGCTGCGGGGTTGGTCCTTGCGACCGCCGCCTGCATAAGCGGAGACGACCCGGAGATCATGGCCTCGCTGCCCCGTCCGGAACGTATCGCGGGTGCGCCTACACGTGTGGTCATGCACCGCTGCCAGAGGATCGGGTACGACTTTGCCGTCCGTTCGACAGGTGTCGAGATTGTCGAAATCGGTCCTTCCCGACAGGCTGCTGCTCATGGCGCAGTGACAACCACTGATGATCTTGAGTTCGTCCTCAACGATGCCACGGCGGCGGTCCTCTACATCGCAGGTGCGCCACACGCGACGGGCGCTCTCTCCCTGGAGAGGGTGATCGAGCTTGCACACGCCCACGGGGTGCCCGTGATTGTCGATGCCGCCGCCCAGATACCCGCGGTCGAGAACCTGTGGCACTTCAGCGGTCACGGCGGGCCTGCGCTGTGGGCGAGGGCCCTGCAAGCTGCCGGTGTAACCGGCGACGCCCCGCACTCTGTCCTTGGCCTCGGTGCCGACCTTGCGATCTTCTCGGGCGGGAAGGGCCTGTGTGGCCCGCAGTCGGCTGGCCTGATCCTGGGCCGGCGCGATCTGATCGACGCGGTTGGTCGCCAAGGAAGTCCCAATGCGCTCATCGGGCGGCCCATGAAGGTCGGCAAGGAAGAACTTTGCGGGATGGTGGCCGCCGTCGAGTGGTACCTGGAGCTTGATCACGTCGCGCTTGTCCGACAGTACGAAGCTGATGTGAGGACCATCGTGGACGCCGTGCATGGCCTGCCGGGCGTGTCAGCGTCCCGCACATGGCCCAACGAAGCCGGTCAGCCTCTGGCACGGGCCGAAGTCACTCTGAGTGAAGACGCCCGACTTTCAAGAAATGACCTGCAAGTGCGCTTGCGGGCTGGTTCACCATCCATCGAACTCAGCGATGCTGGTGACCATGGCGTGTATGTCAATCCGCAGAACCTGCATGCTGGCGAGGCCGTCGCCATCGGAGACGCACTGCGCCAGCACCTCCGCTAGTGTGAGTTACCACCCCATTGGGTGTCACGCGACGTCCGATCAGGAGCTCCACGGTTGGCCATTTTCGCGGTTGGCCCTGATAGTGGTCATGCGTATGGGATAGACCGGCGTTCCTCGACAACCTGGCTCACCATCGGTCTCGATGCGCCAGCCAAGTTGCTCTCCCGTGGCGCTGCGGCCACCATGGCGACGGGTTTGGGACACGCCGACCCCAACGAAATCGCTGGATGATGTGGCGAGGGAGGAGCGCGCGTGTTCGCGAGTATCATCGGCGCGCGAGGAAGGATGACTGACTGTGGTTGCCGAACCGACTGCCTCTCCAGATGGACCCCGAGCGCTTGGTAGCGATGAATGGCCATTGCTTGACCATCTCGTGTCGACCGTGTTCCGGCCGGAGATGTTCCACGACTACCCACAATTGTTCAATGCCTCGAACCGCGCGAACTTGCGCGTGATCCGCGAAGGCGACCATCTCGTCACTCACGTCGGGTTCACCGTACGTCCGGCGGTTCTCCTTGGAACGGTCATAACTGTCGGGTGCATCGGTGCCGTCGCGACCGCACCGGAGGCGCGCGGGAGGGGATTAGGTTCAATTTGCGTCCAGGACGCGTTTGATCATGCATCGGCTTCAGGAGTCGACCTCATGCTGATCTCAGGCGGTCGAGGGCTCTACACCAGGGTCGGTTGCCGGGAAGTCGGTGTTGATCACCGGTTCATTCTGGAGGCCGGAAACGCCGCCGGCCGTGCCACGGTTGCCAGGCCGGGCCTCGCGCTTGTTCCCCTGACTGATGTGGACATTCCGGCACTCGGCGCAATCCATGAGCGTGAAGCAGTCCGTTTTGTCCGGCCTCGAGAAGACTGGGAACGGGCGTTCGATTGTGGGATCGTCATGAATACGCCGTCGGATTTCTGGGGCGTTTCAGATGGTGCAGGAATTATTGCATATGTTGTTATTCATCACCCAGACCGGATCCGGCACCGAAAAGCAGAGGACGGGCTGTTCGTGCGCGTCGTGGAGCACGCCGGTCCTCGCGATGCCGTCGCGCACGCACTGTCTGCACTGATCGACCAGTATGGGGCCGTCTGCGCTGAAGTGCATGTGGGTGGGCACGATTCGGAATTGGCGCGGGTACTTCGTCACGCGGGCTTGCACGGGGTCCCGGAGGCGTCGTCGGGCACGATCCGTGTCATCGACTTCCCGCGTCTGATGGGCAAGGTTCGCCCGCTGATCGCCGGCCGTGTTGGTCACGCCCTGGCGTCCAGACTGGTCTTCGAGGCCGACGAGCGTGCGGGAAGTGCGCGTGGAGGGTTCAGCATCGGTGACGGGTCTCGGACAATCCGTGTGGCCGATCACGCGTCACTCGGTCCGTGGTTGTTCGGCACGCCCGACGGCACCCATTCAGGTCCAGAGGGCGACCAGTCTCTCGCTGCTGATTTGGCACCGGCGCTGCCACTTCCTGCCCTCTGGTATGGAGTGAACTATGTCTGACCCGGATGGACTGCTGCCTCCGCCACCGATGGTGCACGCGGAAGCGAGCGACAGCTGGACCCGCCCACGCGGTGTCACGGCCTTGGTTGTCGGGATTTGCGGTGGTACCTCGTCCGGGAAAACCACCTTTTCACGTGCGCTGATTGAGACGTTGCGCGCAAGTGACCCCAGTGCCGATCCGGTCCTCGTCCGACAGGATGAGTATTTCCAGGACTACCTTCACTTGCCAGAGGATGCGCGTCCGGCGGCGCGAACTGCGAACCGCCCCGATGCGATTGCGTGGCCAGCCCTTCGTGAGGCACTGACGCTACTCAAGCAAGGCAAATCCACGCCATTCCCCGGCCGTGGCACCGGCATGGCACAGCGTGTCCCTGAAGTTCGGGAAGTTGGTCCGACGCGTCTCGTGATCGCCGAAGGCCACCTTCTCTTCGTCGATGCGCCGATCCATGCACTTCTTGACGTGAAAGTCTTCCTTGACTGTGACGTTGAGGAACGGGTTCTGCGACGGATCAAGCGAGACACCACGACCTCACTCCGGACCATCGAGCAGTCGCTCGAATGGTTCCTGCGGGATGTGCAACCCAATAATCAGCACTACACGGATTGGCAGCGCCGACAGGCCGACATCGTGATCCCGCATGATCGCCCTAATCCGGTTGCGACCGCGCTTCTTGCTGACGCAATTCGATCTCGCCTCGCGCAGGCGTGATCGGGGCAGCGCGTGCCTGCCCGTCTCGGGGACCTTTTGGGTGTCTGAACGACGCGGGCATTCCGCGGAGGTGGAACGAGGGTTCGACTGGTAGGCTCGGCTTGCGACGGGCAGGCGCGCGCCACGCTACTTAGCAATATGGTTGACGAGATCGCGCGCCATGCCAATGTAGGTTGCAGGGGCGAGCGCGAGTAGCCGTGTTCGCGCATCGTCTGGCAATGGAAGTGACGCGATCACTTCACGCAGTTCGTTCGGTTCGACGCGGGTGCCACGGGTCAGGAGTTTCATTTGCTCGTACGCCTCCGTGATTCCGTGGGCCCGCAAAACCGTCTGGATTGCCTCTGCGAGTACTTCCCAGTGGCCGTCAAGTTCACTCAACATTGCGTCGTGATCTGGCGCCACCCGGCCGAGTCCTCGGGCTGCCGATGCTAACGCGACTGCCGAATACCCGATTGCTGATCCTAGGTTGCGAAGTGCACTCGAGTCCGACAAGTCTCGTTGCAGGCGCGACACAGGCAGTTTCATCGCGAGATGGTCCAGAAGCGCTGACGCAAGACCAAGGTTCGCCTCGGCGTTCTCGAAGTCAATCGGGTTGATCTTGTGGGGCATGGTCGAAGATCCGACTTCGCCAGAAACGGTCCGTTGCCTGAAGACCCCGCGGGAAATATATGTCCACATATCCCGCGCAAAGTCGAGCGTGACCTGACCGAAACGGATCAGGCCATGGCAGGTCTCCGCGATCCAGTCGTGCGGTTCGATTTGTGTCGTCAGTGGCGCATAGGTCAGGCCGAGGCCTTCGACAAACCCGCGCGAGATTTCTTCCCACGGTGCGTCCGGGTAGGCAATCAGGTGCGCCCCAAAGGTGCCAGTCGCACCGTTGCACTTGCCCAGGTACTCCTGCCGGTCGATGTGCCCAAGTTGGCGCTCCCATCTGGCCACGAAGACCGCAAGTTCCTTGCCGAGGGTAGTTGGGGTGGCGGGCTGTCCGTGGGTCAGTGCAAGCAGGGGCGCCGAACGTGTCGCGACGGCCAGCGCCCTGGTTGTCTCGATGAGAGCAGTCGCGCGTGTCCGCCACGCATCCCTGACGCCACTGGACATCAGCAATGCGTAGGAAAGATTATTCACGTCTTCAGACGTGAGTGCGAAGTGAAGAAACGGGACCCGGTCGGCCAATCCGAGGGTCGCGAGATGATCGGCGAGGAAGTACTCCACGGCCTTTACGTCGTGCCTCGTGCGCGCCTCGATCGCTTTCACGCGCTCAGCATCGGCGCCGTTGAAGTGACTGACAATCTCGCGAAGCGCCACCGCTTCCCCTGTGGTGAAGGGCGCGATTCCTGAGACCGATGGGTGGGAGGCCAGACAGATGAGCCACTCCACTTCCACGCGGACCCGTGCCCTGATGAGCGCAGCTTCAGAAAATGCCGACGCCACGTCGGCGAGTTGCGATGCGTACCGTCCATCAAGCGGCGAAAGGGCATCAACCGGAAGCATGCCGAACAAGATCTCCCTATCGTTCCAGATGCATTTCAAATAGTGTATCCATACCCGTATTACAATGATCAAGAAATCATGATCAACCCAAAATCATGTTGATTCCGGGTCGTAGTGAAACTCTCACAATTCCTGTCCGCATCGGCACGCGACAGCGATTTTCGCGGCCCACCGTAGTGCCTCTTCCTTGGTAGCAACTTCAAGAACGGTCAATCCACCATTAAACCCTATGGTTTGAGGATATGTCTCCGACGAGACGGTCGCATCACCAGAGACCGTGATTGATGGGACGTCCTCGTTGATCCCTCCACGAAGGACCCAGACGCCGGCTCGCTTTGCCTCCCGGACTACGTCATGCGAAGCCTCCGAAACGGCTGGAAAGTCTTCCCGTGGAATGTGACCCATCGCCGAACCAGGAAACGAAATCAAGTCTTTTGTCATGGTGAAATACATCTACTTGACGTAGCACTAAAAAGGCACTGACCAAACAATTTCAACACGATCTCATCCGGGAGGCTCGGGACGCGAGTGCGCACTTCCGGGTGAGTGCCAAGCAAGCCACGTCTGTGGGGTAATTGGGACCTTCATGACAATTCTCGACATCCAACCGGAACTCACGCGTTTTCTCTCACCGACCAAGTTCGCGACGACATTCGTGCCACCGTAACCATTCCAGCAAGGCGGTCAATGCTGACCGCCGAACAGTCTGGAGAGATGACTGCGCCACGTCGCCTAAGTACCTCTCGGCAGTAGCGCTCGTCCTGGTTTAGTGCTTCCACACATCCGGGTTTACTAGGAATGGCGGACGATGCCCGTGAAGCACGGCGATGATGTTCTCGCAGGCAAGGCGGGACATCTTTGACCGCGTTGCGAAGGTGGCACTCCCGAGATGCGGTGCGAACACCGCGTTCTCACACTCGAGGAGTACGTCGTCCGGCGCAATTGGTTCAACCTCGAACACATCAATTGCCGCACCGGCGATGGTTCCTGAACGGAGGGCCGACGCGAGATCCGCCTGCTTGACGATAGCACCGCGCGCGCTATTGACGAGGATCGCTGTCCGCTTCATGAGTCCGAGTTCACGGGAGCCGATCAACCCGCGTGTTTCCGCATTCAGCGCACAGTTGATGCTCACGAAGTCCGACTGGGCAAGGAGCTCATCCATCGGCACGTATGTCGCACCGGTTTCTGCCTCCGCTTCCGGTCGTCGGGTGCGTCCGGAATACAGGATGCGCATGGCGAAGCCCTTGCCTCGACGCGCCACTGCGGTGCCAATCGCGCCCATGCCAATGACCCCAAGGGTAGCGCCGTGGATATCGGTACCAAGCAGCAGCGCCGGCTCGTACTTCTTCCATCCACCGGAACGCACGTACCGGTCTCCCTTGGGGACATGGCGCGCCATCCCCAGCATGAGGGCCCAGGCCTGGTCAGCGGTTGTCTCGGTCAAGGTTCCCGGTGTGTTGCAGACGGCGATGCCGCGCTTGGTCGCCTCGGCAACGTCAACGTAGTCAAACCCGACGCCGAAACCCGAAATGACCTTGAGGTTTGGCGCGATTGCCATCGCTTCGGGGTTCAACCGGTCCGATGGCGGCAGCGCCAGAACGGCCGCCGCCCCATCCGCCAATTCTTGGAGCAGGACCTCGCGAGGTGCGCCATCTGGCCCATCCCACACGTGTACGTTGAAGTGTTCCCTGAGCAACGAAATCCCGGCTTCCGGGAACCCCCACGAACAGAACACCACCGGACGCGTGTCAGCCATCGTCGTGCACCTCCGCGGCGATGGTACCGCCCGCAAGTATTATCCGCCTCCCGCGCAGCGCCGCTCCTAGCCTGAGAGGGATCGGAGGCGAAACACGTGGTGATGGCCGCACACCGGATGGGAGGGCTTGTGGGGAAGGTCTCGGTCATTACCGGGGTCGCTTCCGGGATTGGTCGGGCGACCGCGCTTGCGTTCGCGCGTGCGGGTGCTCTCGTCGTTGGCGGCGACGATGATGAGGTTGGCGGTCGCGAGACTGCCAGGCTCATCATTGCCGCGACTGGCGTAATAATGGTGTTCTTGCCTACGGATGTCACCTCGGGACACGAGGTCGCCCGGCTCATTCAGACCGCCGTGGATGCTCACGGGCATCTCGATGCACTTTTCAACAACGTCGGGGTCAACCTCGTGCGGATGGTGCCCGACGTGACTGAGGAAGAGTGGGATGCCACTATTGACACCAATCTGAAGTCCGTATTCCTTGGGTGCAAGTTTGCGATACCGCATTTGGCACGCGCCGGCGGTGAGGCCATCGTCAACAACGCGTCAAATGCCGGCATCATCGGACGACCTGGCGACCCGGTCTACTGCGCCAGTAAGCACGGCATCATTGGACTTACCCGGAGTCTTGCCCTTGGCCATGGCCCGCAAGGGATCCGGGTCAACGCGATCTGTCCCGGTCCGATTGAAACGCCGATGATCGGAGCCATACGGGCAAACGCGCCGGATACCGCTGCATTCGATCGCAACGTAGCCGGTCAGACTGCACTCAAGCGGATTGGCACGGCTGACGAAGTGGCCGACCTCGTGGCGTTCCTGTGTTCAGATAGCGCAAGGAACATCACTGGTGCTGCCATCCCTATTGATGGAGGGAAGGCCGCAGGCATGATCCCGGGCATGATTGTGCCGTCCTGATTCGCTACTAGGTTTGAGCAAATCTCTCACGACCCATCAACTGCGTCGCGTCGGGTAAAACCCTGACACGCGCCCCATCGCCAATCCGTTAACCTACTGCAACCCTCCGATAATTGCTTGGTGACATCGCTCGGGGATGAGGTGGGACACGCGACGCGGAATGAGATGTCCGGGCGATGCGGCGGGATTGGTCCCACGGTTGCCGGCATCCGGAAACCGCCGCCACGTGGCCGTATCCGCCAGATGAAGGATCGACCTTTGACAGCAGCAAACCTGATCCCGTCACTCGAACCGAAGATGCGCGACCTTCTGGAGCGCCATCGTGAGCGGACCGCCAAGGTAGACTGGGCGTACCACGAGTTCCTTCCCCTCAAGGAATTGCGTGCCAATCCAGACTTCTTGCCGAAATTGTCCCCGACGGTCTACCTGGCAGTCGAGACGGCACTCTTTACCGAGGTCAATCTTCCCTGGTTCACCAGTGGCCTGACCCAGATTTTCAAGGGTTCACTGGCTCCCATGCAGGAGTTCATCCACGACTGGACTTCCGAGGAAGACCAGCATGGGTTGCTCCTCGAGACCTATCTCCTCCTTGGGGACAATGGCGATCACGGCGAGCGTTCAAGACTGCGCAAGCAGATCGTCCGGGTTGGCTGGGAGCCGCACATCGAGGATCACTTCCAGGCGATTGCGTACACCGCAATGCAAGAGTTGGCCACCCAGGTTTTCTACCTCCGTGTGGCGCATTTCTGTCAGGATGAGGATCCGCTCCTGGCGCGCGCCCTCCGACGCATTGCGCGTGACGAAGTCCTTCACATGGCGTTCTATCGTGACGCGGTCAAGGCACACCTTGAAGTTGAGCCAGATTACGTCGAGCCTCTCGTGAAGATCATGCTTGAATTCGCGATGCCGGGTGCCGGGATGAAGGATTACGCAACCCGTGCCGCGATCCTGGCGCGTCAAGGTGTCTATGGCCCGGATCACTACTTCAACCTTGTTGTCGACAAGTTGTGGAAGGAATGGGACATCCCCGCGTTGATGCCAAAGGCGGAGACAGCCCGCGCAGCACAGCGGAAGATCATTGCGCAGCATGAGAAACTCGGGCGGATTGCTGCACGGTATGCGGTGCGTGCTGCCCCAGGCACCCGTGAGAAGGACGCCGCGCGCGTTGCCCTGCAACAGCAGGAAGAGATGCTGTCTGTGGCCGAGGACTAGCAACGGTGCCTCTCTCCCCGATCCGGTGAGGGGCACCGTGGTTTACCGCGCGAGTTGACTGGCCAGTTCCGATGGATCGTTTGTCGGCAACCGACAAGCGAAGTGTTCACACACGTACGCGGTAGGTCGTTCCCCGATCACGGTGCGCTCCGCAAGCAACGGTACGATTTCGCTCGCAATCGCTGCGTCCATGTCACCGCAGACGATGCCAACGATCCGGTTCGGGTTGTATGTGCGATGAAGTTCCCGAACGAGGGACCGTGCGCCGGGGTCGTCTTCGGTTCCGATGATTGCCACCTGAAGCGGAGTTGACACCGCGAAGTCGAGCGCGCAGAGTAGATGCCCGAATGCCCCTGGGTGAGTGCCCATCGGCTTGGCAAGTCGGGCCAGAAGGTCCCGTGCGACGATCGCGTCGGTGTCGTCGCCAGTAAACGAGCCGAGTCGGAGGACAAGCTCGCACGCAACCGATGATCCGGAAGGGACCGCATTGTCATACAGGTCCTTCGGGCGGGTCACCAGTGTTTCGTGATAGTCGCTGGTGTCAAAGAACCCTCCATGTTCGGTGTCCCGGAAGTGCTTCATGATCGTCGATGCGCACGCTTGCGACGCCAGGAACCATCGCACCTCACCCGTTGCCTCGTACAGTGCGAGCAGGCCTGCGCCGAGGCACGCATAGTCCTCCAGGAAGGCATTCACGCGCGATTGCCCATCCTTGAATGTGCGGTGAAGTCGGAAATCCCCCGACGGATCACTCTCGTCCCCTGCGGACGCCATCGTGGTGAGGATGAACTCGGAAGCGCTGCGAGCTGCGTCCAGGTACGCGGTGTCGTCGAGAATTGCACCGGCCTCAGCGAATGCTCGGATCATCAGGCCATTCCATGCCACGATGACCTTGTCGTCGCGCGAAGGTTTTACGCGCGATTCCCGCGCCTGATAGAGGGATGCGCGAACACGTGTGGTCGTATCGTCGAGTTCCGCAACGGTGATCCCGAGTTCAGTGGCAACGACATCTCGATTACGAGCGGTGTGAAGAATGTTCTTGTGTTCGAAATTGCCACGATCAGTAACGTCGAACCAGGCGCACGTGACACGTGCATCTGTTTCGCCGACGACCTCGGCAATTTCTGCAGGTGTCCACACGAAGAACTTGCCCTCAACGCCCTCGGTATCTGCATCCTGAGTGGCGTGGAACCCACCGTCGGTCGAGGTCATTTCCCGAAGCACATAGTCGAGGATTTCGCGGCAGACATCTCTGTGGTAGGTATTCCCTGTTGCCTGCCATGACGCCAGATAGACCCGTGCCAGCTGGGCGTTGTCGTAGAGCATTTTTTCGAAGTGCGGGACAAGCCATACGGCATCGACCGAATACCGGTGAAAACCGCCTCCAAGGTGGTCGTACATCCCCCCTTGCGCCATTCGGTCGAGGGTGAGAGTTGCCATCTGGAGGGTCGCGGAATTCGCCGTATGACGCCAGATCCGAAGCAAAGCCTCCAAGTTGGCAGGCTGCGGGAACTTTGGTGCACGTCCGAACCCACCGTCAACGTCATCGAACGTTTTCGCGTATGCAGACTCGGCGACGCGAAGAACCTCAAGCGAAAGACCTGACTCGTTTGCGGGCGCGAGGTTCGCCGGTGCGATCATCTCCCGGAGTTGCTGTCCGCTTTGCACCACGTCTGGCCGCTGCGTTCGGTAGGCGTTCGCCACGGAAGTCAGCACGTCCCGGAACGCCGGCATGCCATGGCGTCTCTCGGGGGGGAAGTACGTGCCACCATAGAAAGGTGTCCCGTCGGGGAGGAGGAAGACGGTCATCGGCCAACCGCCGTGCCCAGTTAGTGACTGAACGGCCTGCATGTAGACGCTGTCAAGATCCGGACGTTCCTCGCGGTCGACCTTGATGTTCACGTAGAGGGAGTTCATCAGGCTTGCTGTCACTTCGTCCTCGAAGGACTCGCGTTCCATGACATGGCACCAATGGCACGCCGAGTATCCAATCGACAACATGATCGGTCGGTCTGATTGCCTCGCGATTGCCAGCGCGTCTTCACCCCACGGATACCAATCCACGGGGTTGTAGGCGTGCTGCAGCAGATACGGACTCGTCTCGTGGATTAACCGGTTGGGGGTGCGGCTGCCAGTCGGGTGCGTCGGTGTGGACATGGTTGCACCTCTGCGGAAAGGATACGCGGTGGGCCTGACGACAAAATTAACGGCCGTCACAATCCCAACTGGACGGATCCTGCGACCAGTCTGGGCTCGGAGTCGGTTGGCGCTCCTGACCCATCGAGGAAGCAGCCACGAAGCGGCTCAGTGACGAGAGAAAGACCGGACAGCACCGTCACACCGCGTATGCGCGGCGCACCATGCCTTCGATGTGAGAGGCAACCTCAGTCACTTGACGGTTGGCCCGCAATTTCTGATAGCGCGACGAACGCCAGAAGAGCGCCAGACTGAATCGGTGACACAAGTCGAGTACGAGGCGTCCGAACGCCGGACGAAGACCTGGCCGGCGCAGCGCTTCGCTCTCCAAACCATAGGCATACCGAGGTGCGAGTTCCAGATGTCCATCAAGGATTGCCTGCGTGAGGAAGGCGGCGACGGCCGCGTTTCGACGCGCGGTCTGGGTTTCGTCCTGCGGAGCACGCCCATCCACGTAGGCGAGGTGACTTGTGAAACCCTTTTCAGTCACTCTCGACGCCGGCGCTGGACCGAATGCCGCTGACCAGATTGGCGTGAGAACGCTCCGGGCGCGGACATCAAGGTTCTCGACCATCGCGCGCGCCAGAAGGTGGGCAAAGAGGTCAAGACGTTCGTCGTCGGAAAGGCGTTCGGACACGGTGATCTCTGCGCCGCGCGGCGAGGCGATCAGGAACCCCTTGAGATCTTCCATCGACGGTGTGGTCTCGCAGTGCACACCGCCTTCTTCAAGCAGTCTCTGGACGATCCACGCAATCTCCGAGGCCTTGGTCTCACCACTGCTCAACCGCGAGCGGGCGTGTCTCAATCGGTCGGAAATCATCCGGGCGAGCTTGCCGGGCGGGAGCATCATTGCACTCATCCCGACCCTTTCAAGGCGATCCCCGCCGGTTGTCGAGAGGTGTTGGCCCCCGGGTGGGTGGGTTCTCTGCCATTCCCATCGATATCAGCATTCACCCGCAGGCCCAGGACATGCCACAGGAGGCTTCGTCGGAGTACGACCTGATCCGGCAGCGGAAGTGCGCGATACCGGACGAGCAACTCGTCAAACCTCTGCAAGTCGCCGATTGGCCAAGGCAAGTGGAAACCAACCAGAGCCATGAGGTCCATGAACATTGGCGCCGAAAGCCCTTGGCAGCACAATGCCCACCCAGCGAGGCGTTCCAGAGACAGGGGTGCGTCCAGGATGCCCTGTTCGTAGCGTGAGACCATGCTCTGGGTCATCCGGTAGCCAAGGGCTTCCAGATCAATGGAAAGGCGCGCCTGGCTTGTCGCACCGGACTGGAGGCGCATACCCCGCAGGTACATCCCCACACGTTCGCGGATGGCCTGCCAGCGTGCCGTCTGAACCTCGTCTCGATCCGCCACCGGGACGCCACCTCGCTTTTGTGGGCCGTTGCCCAGCGTTACCGTACTGGCCGCACTCTGCGTTACAACCATACTACAGGGGCCGCGAATGCCCTCGTGATGCACGCGGTGCATTGCATCGGTGAAAACCGGGTGCGTACAGTTCAACGGAGTAGCGGGCGGAGCGACCTAGGCGAATCGGTGGGTATCCATTCACCGGTTGACTTGGAACTCGCTAGGTGACATTCTCTTGGTCGTTCAACATGGCCCTTGATGGTTCGGGCCCTTTCTGGTGTGATGGTGGTTCGGGACACGTGGACTTCCTATACAACCTTGTCGCGAACCTGCCGGTCTTGAGTGACGGGCATTCGGGGTAGTCAAGTGGGCATTGCAACACGTCCTCCAACCAAACCAGTTTCGTTGAACGGCCATTCCGATGCCCACGTGGTTCGTGACGTATCCGCTTCGGACGCTTCATTGGACAAGACTTCGATGGGCATGATGCGCACATTGACCCGGACGATCCGAGTCCAGTCGTCAAGGCATACGCAGTTTGTTGACATCACCGAGGCGGTTGCCGAGGCGGTTGCTTGCTCAGGGGTTTCGGACGGGTTTGTCGTGGTCTTCTCAAGGCACACAACAGCTCGGATACACATCAACGAGCACGAACCTCTCCTCTTGCAGGATCTGGGCCTGCTCCTCGAGCGCTTGGTGCCGCGTGACGCCTTCTACCATCACGACGATTTCTCGATTCGCACGGTCAACTTGACACCCGGTGAGCGTGTCAATGGCCACTCGCACTGCCGAGGCTTGTTCATTGGCGCAAGCGAACACGTCCCGGTGACGGATGGGGTGATGATGCTTGGCCGGTGGCAGCGGGTCTTCATGGTCGAACTTGATGGCCCGCAGACCCGCGAAGTAGCCGTGAAGGTTGTTGGCGTCTAGAGACCGACGATCTCTCTGATCTGGGTGCTATCTACGATGGCCTGCGCTACGGTTCCGAGCCGATCAAGTTTGCTTTCGAATCCCGAACTGGTTCCCCACGATTGGGGTGGCATTAGGGTTTCCGCCCGGCGCTCCAAGACGGCCGAGAGGATTGCGCGTCGGACATGCCCGGTGTCGAAGAGGCCGTGCCTGTAGGTCCCGAGGATCAAATCGGTTACGTCGAGACACCCGTCTCCCGTCTGGTTCCGGTTCGATGGCGTCCGGCCTTGGCGCGCAGCGATAGTGAATGGATGCGGTACCGGCAGGGTTGTGGTTGCGCTGCTCGGAATCGTGTGTCCAATGTGGATTTCCTGGCCCGTCAGGTCGGCACCGCGGACGGCTTCAAGAAGCCCCCGAGGGTCACGGACCTGCGAGCGGGCGAGGCACGTCGTTTTCTCCCGCGCGAATGCCGTGATTACCCTCAACAATCCAAGTCCGGCAACACGGGTCCCCGCCGGCGCCTCGACACCGTCATTGTCCTCAACCAACTCTCCAAGTATCTGGAAACCGCCGCAGATTCCGATGATCGGTGTGGCCAGTGCCGCAGCGTTCTCTGGGTGGACGAGTTCGGTGATCCGTCCGGGAAGTGCGGATCCCTTCAACTGCTGGACGGAGGCGACGGTCGTCGTTGTTCCCGGGATGATGATCCGGTCTGGCGACCCCAAGTCGACCGCGCGATCAACCCAGCGAACGCGTACCCCTTCCTCGCGCTCGATTGGATCGAGGTCGTCAAAGTTCGACAAGTGGCGCAGGGCTATCGCTGCGATATCAAGGATGGTCGGCGAGCCCGCGCGGAACACTCGTGCGCCGTCGAGTGATGCTAGTGCGTTGGAGTCCCGGTTTTCCAGCGAGAGCGAATCCTCGTCCGGGATCGATAGGTCATGCAACTCGGTGTCGTCTCTCACGACATTGTTTACAGCTGCTGGGGGGAATGGGATGAAGGCCTCGCGCGGTACGGTGCTGGGTACTGACACCACACCCGCCAGCGAGGCCTTCGGATGCAACACGATCACCCGCACGCCAGGTTGACTACGCACGGGCGCTCACGGCTGCTTCACGTGGTCGCGTCGGGGACGCCGGTGGCCGATGCGTGCGCCGATGCAGGCATCTCGCGGACGACGTACTCCCACTTGGAGGCAGCGCTTCGCGAGTTGAGGGACTGCCCGGGCTGGAGGACCGCTCCAACCGGCCCCGGTACCCCCGGATGGCGCTCACCCCGGCGCAGGAGCAGGCGCTCATCGGCATACGGACCGCGCAGGGATGGGGTCCCGACCGGATCGCCGTCGTGCTGCGACTGCCCGGTCCCAACGCACCACCGGGCGGGGCCGGGCGACCTGGTCCACATCGATACGAAGAAACTCGGACGCATCATCGGCGGGCCGGGACACCGGGTGACCGGCGATCGCCGGTCGCGCTCCCGCGGGGCGGGATGGACGGTGATCCACGCCGCCATCGACGACGCGACGCGCGTGGCGCACGTTGAACTGCTCCCCGACGAGTGCGGGGAGACGGCCTCCCGTTTCCTGCGCCGGATGGATGCGCACTTCCGTTGGCTCGGGATCCAGCTGCAGCGGGTGCTCACGGACAACGGGAGCCAGTACGTCTCTGGAGTAGGGAAGGCGGCGTGCGCGGACCTGGGCGTGGGTGCCCGCCGGACCCGGCCGTACCGGCCACAGACGAACGGGAAGGTCGAGCGCTGGTTCCAGACCGTCCTGCGCGACTTCCTCTCCCTCCACCCGCTGGCGAGCGAGGACGAGCGTCAACGTGCACTGGACGCCTTCGTGGAGTACTACAACCATGACCGACCGCACCTCGGCATCAGGGGCCTCACCCCCCTCTCCCGCCTCGCTTCCCTGTCGACAACCTTGTGAGACACAACTAGGGCACGACGCCCATAATGGGCACTCCTGTCCTTGCTTCGAACCAGTCAAGTCCCGAGCGTATCAGCGTCGCGTCAGCTCTGAACTTGTTGATGATCACCCTTCGAACACGTGCGCGCTCGTCTGGTTCAAGCAACTCGAGTGTTCCCACCAGATGTTCGAAGACACCGCCTCGGTCGATGTCGCCTACAAGGATCACAGGCGCATCGGCCATCTTGGCAATCGCCACGTTGACCAGTTCGCCATCCTTGAGGTTTATCTCGGCTGGACTGCCTGTCCCTTCGGTGACCACGAGATCACCTCGTGCCCGGAGCCGTGCAAGGCTGTCCTGAATGATCCCGACCAACCCGGGTCGTCGCGAACGGTACTCGCAGAACCCCATCCGTCCCCATACTTTCCCAGCCACGATCACTTGCGATCGGAAGTCGGCCTCGGGTTTGAGGAGAATGGGGTTCAGGTCCGTGTGCTGACCTCAGGCTGACCCGGACGTGGCAGGACCAGTTACCAGTTGCGCGTCCCCATCTGACCCCCGTGAACGGTTACGCAGCCGTCGCCTGCACCACTTGCGCCCTTCCCATCTCGACGCCCTCCGCATCGACGAACGAGTTGAGTGACATGTTCTGGGACTTGAATGGCGCTACCCGAAGCCCGTCGGTGTGGAAGACCCTGCTAAGCGCACTGACGAGAGGTGACTTTCCGACATTGGACGCAGTGCCCTGCATCATCACGGCCCTCGCAAGGGCCGGGCCCTGATGAAAGTCGGCAAATGCGACTGGGTCGCGCATGGGGTGCACTGCACGGGAGCACCGAACAGCCTCCCCCCAACGATTTTCAGATCGGGGGTGGCTGAAGCCAGCGTTCGATCAGGGATGGCGTGAGCGGGGTCACGGCAATCTCGCGTTGCATTGACGGCATCATGACCGCACTCGCGACCATGGTTCGGCCTCGGATACTGATGATCGAAAACCCACTCCCGGTGATTGACCGAAACGCCTCTCCCGGCCAGCACGGGTCCAGCGAATACGCAATAGCCGGACCGGACCAGACCGGCACTCCACCGAACATCCCAGCGGTTGGGTGGTGAACGTGACCCGCGAGGATTCCGATGACATCGGTTCCGTGGATCGTATCGTGGAAATCCGCCGTGTCCATGAGGAGGATGTGGTTCAACGCAGCGACACCACTGTAGATTGGCGGATGGTGCATCACTAGGATGGTCCCGGCCTCGGCACACTTCCCGAGTTGGAGCTTGAGCCAATCAAGTTGGTCGTGCCCAAGCTGCCCGTACGGCCTACCGGGAACGAGCGTATCGAGGATGATGATCCGCAATGGGCCGACCGTGACCACTTCGTTGTGCCGTTCGGTCGAGGCTGGGCATTTGACAAGTGCTGTGCGGAACGGTTCGCGGGCATCGTGGTTGCCAAGCGCCATCGCGACAGGAACCCCGTACGAGTTTCGAACTTTCGATACCGCGACGGCCAGCCTCTCGTAGCTCTCAAGTTCGCCATCATTCGCCAGGTCACCCGCGAAGATGAAGCCGTGCGGGCGAATCCCACTAGATGCAATCCGGTCAAGGACCAAGTTCAGGTTTGCAAAAGTGTCTTCGCCGTCCAACCGGTCATCCGGGTAAGGCTGAATGTGCGTGTCGGCGATCAGGACGAGCGTCAGGTCTGGTGGCTCCATAGTTCGCTTCTCCCGTTTCCGGGCCACGGTTCTAGTTCGGGGTCGCTTGGTACGACTGCCCGGTGTCAACTACGCGGTGCCATCGACTTCGCGCGACACGGACGCGCCTTGGAATGTATTCATTGCGCGCAAGGTCGTGCACGAGGCGAAGCCGCGGATGTTCAAGAGTGATCCGGTGTTCCATCCGTAAGTTGTGACGCATCTCTTTGGGTTTGGGTTTGGGTTTGGGTTTGGGTCGGGAATTGGGCACGGTTTGCGCTGGCGCCCCATGGGGGTCGCCGGAGGTGACTTCCGTGACACCCATCATCTCAGTCATTGGCGGGTGGGACATGCCTCTGTAATTGATGAGTGAGGTTGAACGTCAGGGATCGTTTGACGGGCCGTGCCTTCACCGAGCCTGGAATTCGTGCCGCCCGACCGCGACACCATCTTCCGCTCGCCGTTTGACCCCGTGACACTATCTCCGAATGAGTGGTGCCTGGTTCGATGTAACCGCACTGCAACGGTGCGGTATCGAACGCGGGTTACACCGACAGTACCATGTAATTTAGATCATGTTGCGCCCCTCTTTGCTGTCGTCCTTGTGCGTAGTTTGCCTTTCGGTCGTCTCGGCCGCAGGGTGGATGGGCGTGCGCTTGGACGCGACTGCGTCACCCCGGGGGGAATCGACGGCGGCTGTTCGACCGACTGGTAGCGTGGATCCAGCGTTGACATCGGAGGGTCGCAGGCGCGATGCATGGCAACCGTCGCCGGTGCCCTCCGGAGTGTCCGTAGGCCAGAAGGTTCGGACAGAATCTTCAGTCCTCGCTGGGTCGAATGACCCAACCGCAGATAGGCGACGTCGTGATGCATGGCAACCGTCGCCCGTTCCGGCGCAGGGCAGCGGAGCGGGAGCCGGAACGGGCGCGAGGCCGGTTCCGGTCGTTGGCATTCAGGCTCTGCCCGCGTCGGTTCCGGCGGTCGCACCCGCGAGATCTACCACGTCTCATCCCGCACCAGCGGTTGACCCGTCCAATGCCCAACCTAGCGGCATTTGGACCGCCTTGAACCGGGCCGTTTCGGTTATTCAGGATCCATCGCGTGACGTGGCGCGGATTGTGCAACTTATGGCCAACGTCATAACCGACACCACCGGTCAGGGTGAACCGCTGTCGGGAATGACGTACCTCAATTATGACGATCTGTTCACCACTGAACGGCTTGAGGCCATCTATGGCAAGGGCGTGTTGCCGAAGCGTCGCGGGGAGTGGCACTACGAGCAAGTTGACAGCCGCGCCCTCGGGTCGCGCGAACAGCTTTTGGTCTGGACGCCTGCAGGCTACGAGAGCTCGGTTTCCAAGCTTCCAGCCTTGTACCTCCTTCATGGTGCGGGCGGACCCGGAGGGTTTGGGGTCGACGAATGGCTTGGATATGCCATTACTGAAGATCTCGACCGCCTGATCGATCAGCGAATGATCGAACCGATGATTGTTGTCCTGCCAGATGGCCAGCAGGGCTACTGGACCAATCAGGCAAATGGCGGTCCCCAATGGGCTGACTTCGTGACCGACGATATCGTTCCTTACGTCGATGCTCACTTCCGCACCGATGCACGGCGCGAACGGCGCGCGATCGGCGGGCTTTCAATGGGTGCGCATGGGGCAATGCAGATTGCCTACCGCAGGCCGGAACTGTTCTCGATCGCTGGCGCACACAGTCCCACGATCAGACCGTTTGAAGACAGTCCGGATTTTTTCGGTGACTTGGCCCACTTCCGCTTGTACGACCCACTCACCATCGTCCGGACGACAAGCAACGCAAAGCGGGTCCTGACCTGGATTGATCTTGGAAACGAAGACAAGTTCCGTGCCACTACCGCCGAGATGAGGCAGGCACTTCTGGCCCGTGATGCCCCGCTGGAATTCCATGTCTTCGAGGGTGAGCATGAGGGGTGGTATTGGATGGGGTACCTGCCGGAGTACCTCCGTTTCTACTCGCGCGCGCTCTATTCCAGAACGTTCACTCCCGACGGTGCACCGAACCTCGAAGACGACACCATCCTCTTGACTGCTTCGTCGCAACCGGGTCGTTGAAACGGAATCCTGACCACTCGTTGGGTCCCCGATTGCCGGTTCGGGCGTAGCAATTTCTCTCAGATGATGGTTGCAAGGGTTTGCCATGGTGGATCAACCTGCGTGGCTCGCAGGTCAGACCCGATCCGCCAAACCACCATACTTGCGTATAACGCGTTCCAAGCAAGGCGTCTTCATGACCGCATCGCAATCGAATGGTGGCGAAAAAGATCCGAACCGCCGGGCTAGCCGGGGTGGCGGGAAGCCGGGACCTTCAGGGTCAACATTCGTTCCCCGCTTCCCTGGTGATCGCCCGGGCCTAGATGACATTTCTGTTCGTCTGCCGACCCCGTTCCAGACCGGGGATTTCGCGGCGGTTGCACCTGCGGAACCCGAACCCGGTGTCGCCGAACCGTTGGCACGACCCAAGATCCCAGCAATCGTCCAGGTCGCATCATCGAGCCGCGACCTTCGGTTGGATGCGCTTCGCGGGTGGTGTGCATTGGCGATGGTGATCGACCATTTCGGTGGTGCATCGTGGTTGTACGTGTTGACGGGTGGCAACACATTTTTTGCTTCGGCTGCCGAAGGGTTCATCTTCCTGTCGGGTCTCCTGGTGGGGCAGATTTACGGCGCACGGATTTCCCGGGATGGTCTTGCTTCCGTCCAACTCAGGTTATTGCGGCGCGCCGCGACCTTGTACGGGATGACCATCGGCCTTACGTTCCTGTTCATCGGGCTTTCGCGCTTCGCGTCCATGCCATGGTTGCAGGACGAGACACCGGTTACGCCGAAACTCATTGTGAGCTTGGTGACGCTCCATCACACCTATTATCTCGTGGATGTGATGTTGCTTTACACGATTCTCATGCTGCTTGCTCCCGGGGCACTTCTTCTGCTTCACACCAAGAACACCATGTGGGTCGTTGGACTGACTGTCGGCCTCTGGGGTGTGTATCAGGTGTTTCCGGTGCAGGCGCAATTCCCCTGGGCAATCGTGAACAACGACACGTTCCAGGTTCCGGCATGGCAACTCTGGTTCTTCATCGGCATGATCCTCGGCTACCACCGGGATGTCGTTCGCCAACGGGTGCGCCGGTTCCCACTTCCGGTTGTCACGGGCATACTGGCCCTGCTCGCCCTCGCGTCTGTCTGGCTCTATGCAACAGACGGGGCATTCCTAGCGGAGGTGCTCCAGGCGCCGAGTGGGAACGAGGTGCTGACTGTGCTGTTCGACAAGCACGTCGCGCGCGTCGGACGGGTGGTCGCGTTCGGGATCTGGTTTCCACTCTTCTACCTGATCCTGACGCTGGCCGGGAGGCCAATCCTTCGGGTTCTGGGGTGGTTGCTGGTGCCATTCGGACAGAATGCCCTGTACGTGTACGCGCTTCACTTGTTCGCGGTGTACCTTGGTGCGCTCGCCCTTCCCTACGTGGCAGGCTTTGACCGATTCAATCCCTTACACAACACGCCGATGCAGATCCTGGCGGTTGCACTGATCTGGATGGCCGTGCGATTACGGCTATTCTTTGACGTCGTGCCGAGGTAGCGCAACCAACCGGGTTGCCAGAAATATCCGACGCGTCTGGCCCCTCCAGTTAATCGGAGTAACTGTCGGACTACTTGAGGGGACGGCCACTGCAGAGTGGCATTCCCTACTGTGGGGCCTTTGACGTCGGAGGTTACTGCGCGATGTACCTACCAACCAGACGCCACCAAGGTGACGTTGATTCGCGCGCCTTGTCGACGTTCGTCGGTGGAGTGCGTACTGGCACCCTTCCGGACTGGAGAGGCATGGAACTCGACGGGCTGACGATGTTGTCAGTCGACGGATCCCACGGCCACGGCGTGGGCGTCGAATTGCGAGATGCCGGGGGTGTACTCAGCGCCGGGGGTAGTCCTGGCATCGTGACCCCATCCAACGCAGTTTGCGTAGGATCAACCGGCAAAACCCGGACTGCGTGGGCACCCGTTCGTGCGAGATCAGCGTCTACCGTTGCCGAAAGGAACCGCACGGCATCATCAATTGTCCGGGGCGGGATTTCGTGACCTACGCCTGCGGTCTTCAGGAACCTGGTCACGCAGCCCACGTCTTGAAGTGCGCGCGCAAACTTCTCAGCGCGCTCCAACCGGTTCTTGCCTTGGAATGGGTCCCATTGGCGCGGTACGTCGGCATCCTTGCTGTCGAGTTCACCGACACCGATCCAAAAGCGCACTTGCTTGACGGCATCCAGGTCTACTGGTCTGCCAAGCTTCTGCTCAATCCCGTCCGTCCCGAACGGGAATGGGGCAGTGATTGACCCGGTTGGAGTCGTCACGTTGCGGGTTGGCATCGTGTACGTGCCAGCAGACGCCGCACCCACACCAATGACCCGGTCGGGATAGATCAATCCAAGGCGCGTGGCGGTTTGTGCGCCTCGCGAGAACCCGAAGGTCACGAATCGGGACTGAATGGATACCCCAGAGTCCTCGCGCACGTGTGCCACGACGTCCATGATTTGCCGGATGATCCTGACCTCGGCTTTGACCAATTGTTCTGGTTCGCGCCAATCACCGTAGTCAAGGGTCGGCGCAATGATGACCCAGTTCCGAGCCTGCGCGAACGGCATCAGTTGCCCGCCAAACGCGTCGCCCTTCTGTCCCATCCCGTGGAGGGCGATGACCGCGATACGGGCGACGTTTGGTCCGGCCGGCACGAAGACCCAGTAGGCGGGTCGTTCTCCCTTGGCTGGGGCCGTCATTTGTCGCGATGAAGCGGTCTTGAGAACTGCCCCAACGTCCTGGACGTCGTACCCGCTTTCGGTATCGCCAACGGTCATTGCGTATGAGGTGGTGGCGGTACACCACAGTGAAACCATCACTGCGACAGCAAGCGCCCTAGCAAGAGGAAGAAGCGATCCGAACACCGATGTGGCTGAACTTCGGTCGGTCTGAATGTCAGCGCCGCGCGGCTCATCCATGTTCGTTCCGACTTTCACGCGCTGATTACTTTATCGACCAACCAGATTTCTCGGATCCCAGTGATCACCGATCACACAAGACGACTTCCGTGATCATGCTGAACAGTTCTAGTCACGGGCAATCGTACGCCAAGTTCGGGTCGATTGCAACGCTTTTGTAACCGACCCGTGAACGAACGGTGGTCACGCCTTGAAAGCTTCGCACGTCCGGCAACGTGCCTTGAAACGGCGCGGCATTCAGGGTGGTTCGACTGCTCCGAATGCGCCCACCGCGGGCGCCTGCGGGGCTACTCAGGTACTGGCGGGTGCCGGTGAATGGCCGGTGTTACACTGACTGCAGGCGCCGGCGTTTCACGCCTCGCCGTTTCGTCTCGCACATGGCATGGGGGACGAGTGGGACTCGGGAATACCGGTTCCCCGCACACCGCCGAAAGGCAAGGAGTAGTTGCGCTGTCGTACGAGGACCGGACCATCACATGCGTCGATTGCGGGAAGCCATTCATCTTCACCGCGGGTGAGCACGCGTTCTTCGCCGAGAAGGGTTTCGGTGGCGGACCGAAACGATGCCCGCAATGCCGTGCTGCACGACGTGCTGAACGTGAGGGTGGTGCTCCTGCACCCGCCCGCCCGCCCGGTGCGCCTGGCATTGCTCCGGCCGGCGCGCCGCCTTCCGGTCCTCGTCCAGTCGGTGTCGGCCCACGTCCCGGTGGGTTCGGAGGTCCACGTCCTGGCGGTGTAGGCGGCCCACGGCCGGCTGGCGCCGGGGTCGGTGGCGTTCCGGCCCCGTTCATGCGTGGTCGTGGTGGCCCACGGGCAATCGTTCCGGTCGATGAGCCTTTCCGTGTCAACGACCGCATCCGCGTGCCCGAAGTCCGAGTGATCCTTGAGGACGATGACGGCAACGAGGAAAACCTCGGCGTCATGCCGACCTATCAGGCACGTCGTCTGGCTGAAGAGCGCGACCTAGACCTCGTGGAGGTGGCACCCCAGGCACAGCCACCCGTCTGCAAGGTCATGGACTACGGTCGTTTCAAGTACTCATTGGAACGCAAGCAGCGTGAGGCACACCGCGCTGGCCGCGCCGGCCGCGCTGCCTCAGAGATGAAGGACGTCCAGCTTTCTCCGCGCATCGACGACCACGACCTGCAAGTCAAGGTTGATCGTGCTCTCGAGTTCCTGACGGATGGGCATCCGGTCCGGATGGTTGTGCGGTTCCTCGGGCGTGACATGCGTCACCCAGAGAACGGCATGCGCGCCCTGCAAACGGCCCTTGACGCTCTTGGCAAGGAAATCGCTATCCGGGTCGACCAAGCCCCACGGATGGAGGGTCGGCAGTTGTTCGCCCTCGTACGTGTTGACAAGGGTGCTCGTGCCCGTACCGACAAGCCCGCGGACGAGAAGACCGAAGCCGACGGTGAAACCAACGAGGTTGATCCGCCAATGATTGCCTTGGACACTCCGTCTGAAGCGACAGGGAAGGTGGCAGTTGTGCCTGATGTTGCCTCAGAACCTGTTGCCGAATCCGCTGAACCGGTTGCAACCGCCTAGGTCTCGCGTCAATCCTCCGAACGAAATCATAAAGAGGCCCTCGCCACATTCGGGCGGGGGCCTGCTTCCTCTTCCTTTGATCCGGCGTCTGTAGGCGTCACCAGCGCCTGGTGGTCCTTACTACCAATGTCTGCACACCGACGGCGATGCTGGACACCTGAGGATTGATCCATGGGGCGGGGCTGCGTATCAGGCAGGCCGCTCGGGTACGTCCTCTTCTGGGTCAGTTTGACCACCTTGAGCACGCCGCCGCAGGAAGTCTTCCAGCTCGCGAACCACTTCGTGCGGATCGACTTCTAGAGGGTGATAGTCCGGTTGCGGATCGGGTTCCGGTTCCGGCTCGGTCCGGCGGAGGCTTTCACCCGGCGCGAGGGGCATCCCTTGGGCGTCATATTGGACCTCGAGTCTTTCCACATGCTCGCGAAGTTCGGCTCGCTCGGTCACGGCATGATTGGCCTGTCCGATGAGTTGGTCGCCTGTTTCACGAAGTGGGGCCAGGTTGATTGCCAAATCGAAGACGGCGCACAGACGACGCAGGAGCGCGAACGAAAGGTTCGCGTTCGGGACTGGCAAGTAGTGCGGGCCATTGCTGAAGAGGCTGACGCTGGAGATGCCTGCGTTTCGCAGCGCCTCAATTGCGGCCGACTGCATGCTTGAGGGGCCTTGGTACGGGGAGAATGGCACCCCCAGGGTCTCCAGGCGGACCCGCAGTCCGGGATCGGTCGCCCAACCGGTAACCAGGGGCGGGCGGGTATGGGGTACGTCGGCGAAGGCGGACCCGAAGAAGGACGCGTGCCTCACACCGCAGGAGTGTGCAAAGGTTGCAAGCTCGCGCGAATAGGTGCGCCATCGGAGGCGAGGTTCGGGCGCGGTGAAGAGCAGCAGGCTTCGCGTCGCTGGAGCGTCCCGGTCGTCATGCCGGTCCGCCAGTGAGGGGGCGGTCGCGCGCCCACCCAATGCCGTCGGAACGTCTCGGACGACCCAGAACTCGCCGTGGGGCCAATCCAGGGTGCGATCCCTTGCACCGACCGTCCTGGACACCGGGCGCAGTTCGACGAAGTCGTAGAACTCATCGCCGTCCCACGTGGCGAGACGCTCGGCCCCGAGTGCCTCGATGAGGAACCGCACGGCACCCGACGCACCGACAGACGCGTCGGCCCATCCGGTGAACGCACCGATCATCACAGGAGAATGAAGGTCGAGTTCGGCAAGGTTCAGGTGGAGTTCCAGGTTCATGTAGGGTCCCGGTTCACGGCGCCAATTGACGAGTTCATGCACCGGACCGGGGGTGACAATCACCGCCCACCGACCGGATGGCGACTTGGTAACGTGGCTACATGGTACCGCCCCTTGTCGCGGTTCCAGTGATTGGTTTCCTGTCCCACCGGAACCCCGACCAATGGCCTAACTTTCCAGATGCCCGGTACCACGCAGCAGGGTTTCCTGGACCACGACTTCGTGCGTGAGTGGACGGTCAGCCGCTTGCTCACCACGAAGGACGGGTATGAGGCCCTCGACCTCAAGCTCGTAAAGGCGCTGGCGGCCAAGTCCCGCCAACGGAACCTGCTGGATGCCAGCCGAGTAGCCGCCCCATGCCCGGGTCAGGACCAACCTGAGCGAATCGGCCGGTTCAAATGGCTCCATGATTGCCGAGCCGTGCGTGCCGTACACCTCGAACCGGCGCGCCATTGGCGACGGTTCCATTGCTGCAATGTCGATGGTGGCAAATGCCTTTCCGAACTCGAACACTCCCAGGGTGTTGTCTTGGAACGCGGGCACTTCAGGTGTCGTGTCATTCCGGAGAAAACGGGTGACACGGGTCGGTCGTTCGTCGCGCAGTACCCACAGGACTTGGTCGAGCATGTGTCCGCCGAGGTCGAAAAGCATGCCTCCGACATGTGACGAGATTGCCTCACGGGTGTTGTTCGAAGGCCATGCCGTAACCGGGATATTGGTGCTCATGTGCGCGCGGACGCTGAAGATCTCGCCAAGCGCGCCCTCGCGTGCGAGGTGGGAGATGAGGTTGAAGCCGTCGTGGTATCGGTACATGTACCCCATCTGGAGCAGGAGTTCGTGCGCCTCGGCCTGTTCGGCAATCCACTTGAACCCCGCCCAGTCATCGCCCGCCGGCTTGTCCCACCATACGTGTTTCCCCGCAGATACGCAGTGGCGGGCCATCTCAAGGCTTTCGGTATTGCGACCTTCGACAGCGACTGCCGGGATGGACGCATCTCCCAGAAATTCGTCAGGGTGCGCGTACCAATGGATGTCCCAATAGGCCGGGTCCGCCTTGGCCCTCGTCCGGACCTCATCGTTTGCCTCGAACACCCCGACAAGTTCGGTTGATGGATTGGCCCGTAGCGCAAGTGCCTTGCCTGATGCGTGCCCGTGCTGGACGCCCCATTGCACAAATCTGATCCGCGACATTGATGTCTCTCCCCCTCGCATCTGCGGTTCTCATGCCTTTCGACGTCTCGCGACACGATGGTTGATGATAGGGAACCGCGGGGATCCGCGTATCCGGGCGCAACTCGCGATGTGGACCGGATCACACGGTCGAGGCTCAGGCGAAGCGCACGAAGCCCAGCTTCCGGGAAGCCGGATACCATGGCATTCCGGGACCCGGGGCAGCAATTGGGGCCACTGGTGGTAGTTGTGCCCGTGGACGAAACGGGGATCGGCTCATTTTCGTGATAGGGGAGTAGGGACAATGGCAGCAATTTCTGCGACCGGCGCGTGGCTCGCGATCACTGGGGCCAGGATCATCACAATGGCCGGTGATGACATTCCCGATGGTGTCTTACTGATCCGCGATGGATTGGTGATCGAAGTCGGATCTCACGTGACTATCCCCGGCAACGCAGTGATTGTTGACGCCCGGGGCCAAACGATCACGCCAGGTTTCATCGACGCCCACACGCACCTTGGCATTCACGAGGAAGCAATCGGGCGCGAAGGTGACGACACGAACGACATGACCGATCCACTCACGCCGCACTTGAGGGCGCTTGATGGGATCAATCCCGAAGAATCCGGTTTGCGGAATGCTGCTTCCCACGGCGTGTCTTCGGCAGTGGTCCTGCCGGGGAGCGGGAACGTGATCGGCGGCCTCGGGACGTTGGTCAAGACTTGGGGTGACTGCGTGGACACCATGGTCGTTCGTGACCCGTGCGGCCTGAAGATTGCGTTTGGTGAGAACCCCAAGCGGGTCTATGGGGACCAGCGAAAGATGCCGTCGACCCGCATGGGCACCGCGGCGCTCCTTCGGGAGGCGTTTGTGAAGGCTCAGGAATATGCCCGCAAACTCGATGCTGGGGCGGAGGATCCCTCGAAGTCTCCCGATCGTGATTTGCGCCAGGAGTCCCTCGTCCGTGTCCTGCGCCACGAATTCCCGTTGTTGGCGCATAGCCATCGTGCCGATGACATGCATACCGCGATGCGTATCGCTGCCGAATTCGGTGTCGGCATTGTGCTGCAACACGCGACCGAGTCGCACCTCATGGCCGACTTGCTTGCATCTCGCAATATCCCATGTGTTGTCGGACCAACCTTCGGATCACCCCCTAAAATCGAGACCCGCGCCAGGACGTTTGCGACACCCGGAGTTCTCGCCCGTGCAGGTGTGAAAGTTGCAATCTGTTCGGATCATCCGGTTACCCCGAGTGGCCACTTGCGCTTGTACGCCCTCCTCGCAGTCCGCGAAGGGATGGCGCATCGCGATGCCCTCTCAGCGATGACCATCTGGCCTGCGCAGATCAGCGGCGTGGCAAATCGCATCGGGAGCCTTGTGCCCGGGCTTGACGCCGATTTCACGATCTATTCGGGTGACCCGTTGGACGCCGTATCAGGAGTGATCGGCGCATACCAGAATGGCGTGAGGGTCCCGATGGAGGCCCGCAGCTGACGGGTTGCCGGACCTCCGGTTGTGCGCCCGTCATTCTGGACCCTGGCGCACAACCGCCGGCCCCGTCCGTACCGCTTGTAGTGAACACCCACAAGGCCACTCGTCGAGGCTTTAAGCCCAGTGGCCACAAGTGATCAGGGGTTCGTCCGCAACTCGGTCTTGGCCACCGCGGTCAGGAAGTCCTGCACCTTTGTCAGGAACGTCGCCGGGTACTCACCGAACACCCGGATTTCATATCCCCAGTTGCCCCGGATCACGAACAGGTGAATCGCCACCCATTCATGTTGGACTTGCGTCTGGGTGCATCCGCTGCATCCGTCCCAGTATTCGATACGCGTCCGGGTGTCGTAACGAAGGGCCGGAAAGCCTCCGACGGTGGTCGTGCCGGAGGGAGTGTTGGTTCCGCTACACGTCGTAGATCCAATGCAGTAGAACGACAGGACCTTCCGCGCCAAGTCAGTCGTCGTCGCAACATCCTTGTTGTAATCAAGATTGGTTGCGACCACGCGCGCGAAAATCGGGTCTCCCCCAGAAACCACCGTCCACTCGTGAAGCACGTGGGATGAATAGATGGTGTCGAACCGGTGGTCCCTCGCGTTTATGCCGGTCCCCTCTGTCCACGATGCGCCGGATCCAAGCGTGATGTCTCCATCCGCTGCGAGGCGAGGCGTGCGGTTGAGGCGGTAGGCCTCGGAACGGGCATCAGTTGTCGGTGTGGTCGTTACCAATGCCGTCGTGGTTCCGGCACCCACCACGCTGTTTGCGACGACGACAGGGGTTGCGACGACTGGGTTCGGGGTGACTGGCGGGCTGGTCACCGGCGCCAGGACACCCTTTGCAAGGGTCGATGCCCCAATCCCGAACCGTCGTTCCCACAGGGCCTGGTCGTAGACGAGGGTCCCCCAGTTGTCGCCTGAGATACCGAAGAGTTCCACATCGGCAAGTGACTGAATGTGCAGGAGTGTCGGGGATGTTTCAGATGTCTCCCACTTCACCAAGTAGATTGGATCACCAAGTTTCAGCAGCCCCGACGACAGCCATGGGCCCCCGCGCCGGTACTGGGTAATTTCGTCGCGCGTGACTTCCCGCTTTGCGTCCCAGTCGACACGTTTGCCGGAGAACGCACGGGTGTCACCCACCCAATGCAGAACACCATCGTCGTCTGCGACCCAGATGTGGGCGGTTCCACGGAGTACGACGACCGTCCCCGGGGAAACTCCCGGAGAGTCCGCGTGAGCTATCGGGGATCCAAGGAAACACGCGATGGCCAAGGCAAGCAAGCCAATTCCGCGCCAGAATCCGCTCATGATTTCTCCTACGGGTGTTGCTCCACCGATTGGACGGCCACCGAGGTGCCGATCAGCCCCCGTTGCGTTCATTGTCGCGCATGAGCGGAAATGGTGTGGGTGGGGGCGACAGGAACGCAGCCGAGAATGGTCGCCCGGGCAATTCGCGACTGTAGTGAATCTCGGATCACTCGTTGGTTGCCGTTGAACCGTTTACTGACTGATGACGCGTCGCCGCACCTTCATTTCCCTTGCAGCAGGGGTCCTTCAGGCCTGCGGGACACGCGTGTCTGACGGCAATCGCGCAGTCGCGTCGCCACCGACCATCGCAACGGCCCGCCGGGACACCGATCCGGACTATTTTGGGACGAAGGGAACTGGCCCCGGATTCTTCGATGGGCCGGTTGCGCTGACCGTGCGCCCTGATGGAACGATCCTGGTCGTCGATGCTGGGAACAGTCGAGTACAGCACGTTACGCCCGAAGGCGACGCCATCGGCGTCATTGCAGCGCCCGGTTCGGCGACCGGTCAGGTCCAGTTTCCCGAAGGAATCGCGAACGGCCCGGATGGATCCATGGTTGTGTCAGATGGTGGGAACAACCGGATCCAGATGTTGACCGCAGACGGCCTTGTACAAGGGATCTGGGGTCAATCCGGGGCCGGTCCTGAGGCGTTTGCGGTGCCCCGCGGGGTTGTGATCTCCCACGCTGGCATCGTGTACGTTGCAGACTCCCGCAATCACCGCATCCAACGGCTTACTCTCGACGGGCGTTTCTTAGGTCCATGGGGTGGCCCTGGCACTGGCCCCGGCGAATTCGATGCGCCCGTCGGTCTTGCTCTGGACGCAAGCGGAAGCCTCGCCGTTGCGGATGCTGGGAACCACCGGATCCAACTCCTTGATGAGCATGGTCGGCATATCTGGACCTTGGGCGGGATCGGAAATCAACTTGGCCAATTCCGCGGGCCGGAAGGCCTCCTGTTTGACGGACAGGGGCGCCTCGTAGTGGCTGACACAAGCAACGATCGCATCCAGATATTTGGGTATTCGGACCGCGCCGATCCCGTTCCCTCACTCGTGATCGGTCGACGCGGAAAGGGTGTCCGTGAATTCGACGAACCAATCGGTTTGGCAATCAATGGGCGAGGCGAATTGCTTGTTTCCGAGTTCGGGAACCATCGGATCCAACGCGTAGTCATCAACTGACTACTTCTGGCTACGGACCAGCGCTATTCAACTTTGCGTGGGTCCAGGGCATCACGAAGGCCGTCCCCGATCGAGTTCACGGCCATGACGGTCAGGAAGATCATCAGTCCCGGAAAGACCGCCGTCCACGGTGCACGCACCATCTGGTCCTGCGCGTTGCGAAGCATGTTTCCCCAACTCGCCATCGGCGGTTGGATGCCGAGGCCAAGGTAACTGAGGCTCGACTCGGTCAGGATTGCCCCGGAGATGCCGAGAGTTGACGCCACGATGATTGGTCCGATCGCATTTGGCAAGAGGTGGCGCAGGATGATCCGGGATGGCGGGGCGCCGAGGCATCGTGCCGCTTCGACGAACTCGCGTTCGCGCAAACTCAGGAATGCTCCCCTGACCTGACGGGCCGTCCCCATCCATCTGAGGCCACCGATCACTAGCACCAAGGTCACGGGATTTGTCCCATAGATCGTTGCCAAGAGGATCAGGACGAAGATCGATGGCAACGCGATCATGAAGTCGACCAGCCGCATCAGGAGGTTGTCGACCCAACCTCCGTAAAAGCCAGCGATTGCACCGACCGTCGATCCGATGGACACCGCGAGTGCGACGGCGAGGAACCCGATCGCAAGCGATACGCGCCCACCGTGCAGGATGCGTGCGAGGAGGTCACGCCCAAGTTCATCGGTCCCCATGGGATGGATCGGTGACGGGCGGTCCAGCATCTCGGCGAGCGATGTCTTGATCGGCGAGTACGGCGAGATCCATGTGGCCAGCAACGACGCCGACGCAAGGATCAGCAGGATCACCATGCCAACAAGCGCCATCCGGTGACGTCGGAAGCGTCGCCATGCCAGGCCCCAGAGGCCAATTGGCCTCCCCGGGGATGGTGCTGCAAGGCCCGATGAGGCCGATAGTCGGTGGAGGGAAAGGTGTTCGGAAGCCGACCACGATCCAGGCTGTCCCGACATCTACCGGTACCGGATCCGCGGGTCCAGCCACGCGTACGCCACATCGGCCAGTAGGTTGCTGGCGATGACAAGCGTGGACGCGACGGTGAAGATCCCCATGAGAACGGGGTAATCGACACGCCCCGATGCCTCCCAGAACAGGCGTCCCATTCCCGGCCAGGCGAAAATCGTTTCAGTGATGAGTGCGCCGCTGAAAAGTTGGGGAAGGTCAATCGCGATCACGGTGACGAGCGGGATTGCGGCGTTGCGCAATGCGTGGCGACGCAGCACGGTCGTTCCGTCAAGCCCCTTGGCATAGGCCACACGGATGTAGTCCTGCCGGATCACGTCGAGGAGCGACGATCTCAGATACCGGATGTAACGGGTGGCATCGAAGATGGCCAAGGTGGTCACGGGCAATGTCAGGTACTTCAGCCGATCTGATAGGGAATACGGTTCGCCGAGGGTGTACATGCCGCCGGCGGGAAGCCAACGGAGGCCGACCGCGAAGATCATGATCAGCATCAGGCCAATCCAGAAGGTTGGAAGCGAGTTCCCCGCAAAGGCGATCGTTGTCGCGATGTGGTCGAACCACGAGTACTGTCGCACCGCGGAGACGATTGCGATAGGAACCGCGATTGCGAGGGTTGCGACGAAGGTGATGGACATCAGCACGAGGGTGTTTGGCAGTCGTTCGAGGATCATCACCGTGACCGGGCGCTTGGTGACGAGCGACCATCCCCAATCACCCGAAAGCATCGCGCCAAGCCAGCGCAGGTACTGGAGGGTCACTGGTTGGTCCAGACCCATCTGGGCGCGAAGCCGGGCGAGGTCCTCGGCGGTCACCGTCGGGTCGGCCTCATACATCGACATAGGCCCGCCAGGAGTCGCCCGCAGCAGGACGAACACGACAAGCGTCATGAGCAGCAGCAGCGGCACCGCCTGCACGGTACGACGGGCCAGATACCGGGTCATCGAGATGCCTCTGCGTTCCCCTCGTCGGACACGGCTTGGCGGATAGGACTGCAACGAGCCAAATCAGAATGTGCCCGCTTTGTGGCATTCTGACTCCGCCCCGTCCGCCACCTCATACCCATGCGGGAGACCCGCCTACTTGTTGAGCCACCAGTTCTCCAGGTCCCACGCGAGGTTGTCCCACGGATGGTGGGTGCGAC
>CAMDTO010000009.1 GCA_945907765.1 Thermoflexus hugenholtzii JAD2
GGAACTTCGAGGGTCTCGTCACCCGTGGTGGCGACGGCACCCACATCGGGGGTGTGGGCCCGGAGCCTCTACCGCTCCCTCTTCGCCGACCGGTCCGCCTTCGTGGAGGACCGGATGTCCCTGCGGACCTACCAGCGCCGGACACGCCAGATGCAGTCCGGGTTCGGCGAGCTCCTGACCCAAGGCACCCTATCGGCTGACCTCAGGGTACGACGGATGTGCGACGGCATCGACCACCTGTGGCCGGCCCTCTGGACGTATCTGGATGTCCCCGGGGTCGAGCCCACCAACAACGTGGCCGAACGCGCCATCCGGCCTGCCGTCCTGTGGCGCAAGGGGAGTTTCGGCAAGCAGCCCGGGAGTGGCGCACGGTTTGCCGGTGCCATGCTGACGGTAGGGGCGACCTGCCGGATGGACGGCCTGGGCAGATCAACGAAGGTGGCGGTGGCAGGTCCGGGCTGGTCGGTGGCGAGCGTACCCGGTCCCCGTGCGGGTACCGGAACGGGAACAATGCGTTGACGGGCCATGATGTCTCCTTTGGCTCGCCAGTGTGGCCGGTGCGCTGGCGACTGTCCACTCTTTGGGTGCAAGTCCACCCCGGGCTACCCCGGACGTGGCAGGACCAGTCACCAGGTGCGCGTTCCCAACTGATCACCGTGAACGGTTACGCTCATTGCGATCACCCCGACCCGCCGGGGCGACGACGACGCTGGTGAGACTTGGATCACCACGAGGTCGCCCCTACACTGGGCACGTGTTCCGGCCAATTGCGGAATGCAGGACGCACCATCGTGCGATCCCTTCATAGAAGCAGAACCCGGACATCAAGAGGGTGACTGGGTCCCACGTGGTGGTAATCGCCCAGGCAAACAAGGCGACCCCCATACCCAATCGAGCCAATCTGTCAGGCAAACCAATGTTCCGGGCCGGACGCCGAGAACCACCCCAACGCACTCGGCGCAGCAGATTGCGGAGGACTGCACCCACACCGAATGCCGAGGCAAAGACCACCACGACATACGCGAACCCCATGGGGGAGAAAAGGAACGTGGCGGGGGTTTCCCCGAAGAACTCCCGCTTGATCAGCGGCACAAGGTCGAGCGCATTCACCGTCTCCTTAAAATCGAAGGCCTCAATCTCGCCGACAACCAATACATATTTCCGGTCATTGCGCGGGCTTGTCACCCGGATCTCGTACTCACCGGGTTCGGCGCGCCCACGATACTCCGGTCCCTGGAGGTAGTCGCTGAAGCCGAACGGCTCAAAGAATTTCGTCCACTGTTGGGCAACTCCATCGAGCGTCGCAAGATTTCCGCCGTTTCCATCCGCTCGCACAATGACCGCCGATATGTCAGTGCCTTGCCCACTGATGGCGGGCACGGTGATGGAGACGTAAAAGTCAAACGGGGCCTTCGCCCGAATACGGTATGTGTGCCCACGACCATCGAGAGTGGTGTAATAGGCCTTCGAGACCTCCGGATCAAAGATGGTCACGTCGGCACCAACTGGCATCCGCGGTTGGTGGGCCGATGCTTCCCCGGGCATTGCAACCACTGAAGCGATGAGCACCGCGGTGACGAATACGACCCGTAGCGCGTTCATAATCCCGCCTTCCCTACTTACCAAGCGCGGTTACGCTACCCAACCGACTCGAGAAGCGACCACCTGTTACAAGACAATCGTGCGACATTGCAACACTGGACCGGGCCAGCGATCTCGACGGAAGCGGTCACTGGCACTAGGGCGACCAAGTCTTGAGACACCGCCGCGCCCGCCCAACCTCGCTGCCGTGTACTGTGTCATGCACGCGCGAACAGGGAGTGTCAAGTGGTCGCGTACGCGCGGAAGGATAGTGAGAGATGAAACACCCAAGCCAAATTGAGGGCTGCGGCGTCTGCAAGATTGCCTCGGACGAAGCCGAGATCCAGACAGGCGCCGTCTACGAGGACGACTTGTGGCTAATCCGGCATGCACCCGCTCCCTACGGAGTTGCCGGATGGATGACCATTTACAGCCATCGGCACACACCAGGTATCGCGCACTTCGACGACCACGAGGCGGCCCGGTTCGGCCCGGACCTGCGCCACTTCGAGAAGATCCTGGAAGAAGTCACTGGTGCATTGCGGATTTATACCGCTTCAATGAACGAGAGTTCGCCTCACTTCCACCTGCACATGGTGCCGAAGTACGAGACCATGGCTCAGGATGCCCGGTTCTACGCGGTCTTCGGACTTCAAGGGGCAGCGCAACGCGGCGAAATCGAGGTCGACGCGTCCGAGGTTTCTCGCATTACCGAGGCGTATCGCAAGGCCCTCGCAGACAATCCACCACCGCGCCACTGATGTGGGTGTGCTCCGGGGTCCGGACTGAAACAGGTCCGGATCCCGATTGCAGACGCCTGGCGGGCAATCAGGGGAATCCCTGAACCGCCCGCCTTGTGCACCGGCCACAATCTGGTCAGGAGGTGCAAGGCAATGGCCCGCATCAGTACTCGGCAAGTTCGGAAGTACGTGATGGTGGAGGATCCACCGATCGCCCAATGGCTTTTCAGCAACACGATCGCTGCTTGGGGTTGGTTCGCCATCCGCTTGTATGTTGGCTACGAGTGGCTCACCGCTGGCTACCCCAAGGTGATTGACCAGGGTTGGACGACTAGTGGTGAGGCGCTGAAGGGTTTCTGGGTGCGCGCAGTTGCAATCCCGCCCGCACCTGCCAAGCCAGTGATCACGTACGACTGGTATCGGGACTTCCTCAATTTCCTAATTTCCAGCGAGAGTTTCACCTGGTTCGCGAAACTGATCGCGGTTGGTGAAGTCCTGATCGGCATCGGACTGATCCTCGGCTTGTTCACCGGCATCTCGGCCTTCTTCGGGGCATTCATGAACTGGAACTTCATGATGGCCGGTTCGGCAAGCACGAACCCGCTGCTCATGGTCCTGGCAGTCGGCCTCATGATGGCTTGGAAGGTGGCAGGTTACTACGGGGCCGACCGGTGGGTGCTGCCGATGCTTGGAACACCGTGGCACGGGGGCACACTGATACACCCCGATGAAGTGCAAGAGGCACGCATCCGGACCGCCTGACCACGCGGGGCGAGTCCGAGGCAACGACGCCGACGGGTCCGCCCCTCACGGTGAATAGCGAGACCCCCCATCTCCGGTTGCGAAGCTGGGGGTCTCGCATTTCTGGATCGCCGGAACCGCACGGTGGGCCCGATCATTCTCGTGGCCCTAGTCAAGTCCGAGAATGTCAAGCGAATCCCGGTGCACCACCTGCATCAATTCATCGACCGGCACACGGGGCAACGCGGTCCCCTCGAGTAGGTCATTGATGCGCGGGATCGCATCGATTGTCTCCTGTGGGGTAGCAACCGGAAAGTCGCTGCCAAAGAGGAGCTTATGCAGGACGGCCCATTCGGTCGCCAAGCGCAATGAGGTCCAATATGACCACGGTCGATAGTGCAGGGCAGAGATGTCCGCCCAGACGTTGGGATGCTTGCGGATGACCGCGAGAGCGTCGACCTGCCATGGATGTGCGAAATGCGCGAGGATCAGTCGCAGTTTCGGGAATCGCGTGGCGACCCGGTCAAGATGCCTCGGGTGAGCCCAGTCGAGGTCCGCGAACTGCACCGGACTTGTCCCCTGGTGCAAGAGGATTGGCAATCCCAGTTCCTGCGCGCGGGCAAAGAGCACGGAAGCCTCGTCACCAAGCGGGTCAAAGTTCTGGTAGTTCGGCCCAAGCTTGATGCCCCGCAAACCGAGGTCGCCAACCGCACGGTCCATCTCTTCCAACAGATGCGGATCTCGGGGATGGACGCTCATGAATCCGATCAACTTCTCGGGGTAGGCATGGACAATCGCGGCCGTGGCATCGTTGACCGCCCGAGCTTGTTCGCGCTTCACAATCCCATCCTCGGGAAGTCCCGGCGGAAATGGATCTCCATCGGGAGGACCAGCAATATTGAAGACAATCGCGCGGTCCACTGCCTTCATCGCCTCCATGTATTCGTCCCAGGTTATTCGAGACGGGTCCGGACGATCAGGGCGCATCGGGGCGTTGGCCATCACTGATGGCGGCGCTGCGTCGGCATCAGCCTTCGTGCGGTACCGGGGCGTATGCGTGTGCACGTCGATGATCACGGGCAGTCCTCCGTACAACTGCATAGGATGCAGGCATTATCCAACAATCAGCCCATCCTATCCGCACGGTCAGTGAAAATCATTGGAGGTGCCCGAAGAAGTGCCCAGGCGTCAATCAGTGGCGGGTTTGTCCCACTCGTCCGGACATGCGCGCCAAAGTGCCTGCAGTTCCGGGTCAACGTAACCGCCGGGAATTTCCAGATCGCCTGGAGCGAAGGTGTACGCACCTCCGCGGTCCAACGGCGCCTCGATGCTTACAACCATCGCTCCAGGTCCCAGGACAGGCTTCAGATATGGCCCAGAGTTCGACCGTTCACCGCCATGTTCGAACCTTCCCCACGGTGATGCCTTCGCAACAAGACCACGCGCACTGTCCTCGTCCAACCCGACTGACGTGACCGCCCGGAACCAAAGGTTTCCGTCCCATCGGTCAGCGATCGAGCGATGAGCCCCCTCATGCCAGATGCGCATGACTGGTTCGAAACCGTTGCATGCATCCACCATCGGGGTGAGAAGCCATAAAGTGATCGCGGTCGACCGGGCAAGCTCCAACGCGTAGAAATCGCGCCCCCCCGGGGGAAGGACACCCCGGATGGCACGGGAGACCGTGGGGGCGGGGATGAGGAAAGGCGCCGTCTGGTCAGGCGACCCGGGGTTATGCATCGGTTGATGCGCTTCAGCAAACGGCACGTAGATAACGGTCAGCATCACCAGAACGCCCAAGCTCGCGGCCATGGCTAGGCGGGTGTGTCGCTGGATGGCCCTCATTTCAACAATGCCAAACCTGACCCAACAGGGATGATGAGCGTATCGGAGACCGCTCCCGCGCACGACCACTACCGCGCTCGGCGAGGTAGTCGGCTTCAATGTATCTGTGTACGAACATGGCGCATTGCGTGTGTCAGCGACAACCGCCGTTCCGACAAACGTATCGGGATTGTAACAGTGATCGTCCCGACGAGCAGCGTCCCATTGCGACACATCACGCATGAGGCGTTTCGATCCCGTTGCGCCCTGCCTCGGATCGACCAGATGCCATCGCTCACCACACACCCGTACCGACGGGCGGTGTACCGTTTAGGCATGTCGATGACACCGGTCGGGGAAGCTGCGACCACCGTGAGGGCGATTACCCCCGGGTCACACCCGTCGCCAGAAACTGACCACGACTGGATCGTCGAGGCAATCGGGTTAGTAAAGACGTACGCCACCGGACAAGGCGAACCCGATGTTCCCGCTCTCCGGGGGGTTGACTTCCGCGTACGACGGGGGGAAATGGTCGCGATCATGGGCCCGAGCGGGTGCGGCAAGACGACCCTGCTGAACTGCCTGGCCGGGATCGACGCCATCGATGGTGGCGACGTATTCATCAACGGCACGTCACTCTCCCGAATGGACGATGCGACCCTGACGCGATACCGCGCGAAGTCGATGGGCTTTGTGTTCCAGAGTTTCAATTTGTTGCCGGTGCTCACGGCGGTCGAGAACGTGGAGTTCCCTCTCCTGCTCACTGGGGCACCGCCCGTCGAGGCACGTGGCCGTGCCCGCAACGCACTGCGGGACGTCGATCTCTCGGACCGCGAGGCCCATCGGCCTTCACGATTATCGGGTGGACAACAGCAACGGGTGGCAGTCGCACGGGCCATCGTTGCATCACCCGCGATTGTGTGGGCCGATGAACCGACCGGAAACCTCGACAGCGTGAGTGCCGGACAGCTCATGGCGCTCCTGCGAGAACTGAACCGGACCCGCGGGCAGACGTTCCTCGTGGTGACGCATGCCCGCGAAGTCGGCCTGCAGTGCGACCGGATCGTCCACATGAAGGACGGCCTGATCCTCCACGAGGAAATCACCGGTGTCCCCAGTCCGATCAGGAGCGCTCCAGCAGATCCAGGGCGCCATTCTGGATCGGGAAACTAGGACTTGGAATCGTTCTTCGGCGTCCCCACCTCCTACCTTGCCGCGGGTGCGATGGTCGTCCTCGTGGCGGTGCTCGCCGGTCTCGGAACCTTCGCCAGGCGTCGACCCATCCTGCTTTCGCTTGCACTGCGCCAGGTGCCTCGGAGGCCCGCGCAGTCGGCCCTGATCGTGGTCGGGCTGATGATCTCGACGATCCTGATCACCGCGTCGCTTGCCACTGGTGACACGCTGACCTATTCACTCCGCTCCGCCGCGGTCGAGGAAATCGGCAGGTTGGACGTAGTGGTTACCTATAGCAATGTCGCTCGATTAGCGAACCCCGCGGCGATTGCGAACGGGGACCCGACATCACAGACTGCGATGTTCCCACGGGCGACATACAACCTACTTCGCGAAGCGCGCACCTCTGATCCGGTCCTCTCGCGCGATGTGACCGGCATCATGCCGGCCGTCTGGCTAACCTGCCGGGCGGTCGACCTGCGCAGCAAGCAAGGCGCTGGGGCGGCCATCAGGGGCATCCCCGCTGATTACGACCGTGCCTTTGGAGACTTGGTAGACGCCACCGGGAAGCCGATTGATCTCGGACGGTTCGCACCCGGTGATGCCGTCCTGAACCGCGCGGGTGCCACCACGCTCGGAGCCGAGGTCGGCGACGAACTCACCTGTACCGGCTCATCCGGAGCGGTCAGGTTGCGCATCGCTGCGATAGCGAGCGCGGTTGGCCTCGGCACCGGGTCGACGGTCGCGCTGACCGTCCCTTTGGAGTGGCTTCAGTCGTCCTTGCCGGCAACGCAGGTCCAAGGCGTCCAGGACCCCATCAACCAGATCTGGGTGACGCTGCGCGGGACGCTCATCACAAGCGCGGAACTCGCGCCTGACGTCGCAACCGCCTTGCGCAGTCGGCTTGTCGATGAGGCTGCGGACAGTGCACTTCGGACGATGGTCTCCATGCCCGAGTTCCGTGTCGGCCTCGCGAACCGGCGTCCGAACCTCCAGTTGCGCGTCCAACGTGCCCTAGACGAACTCGATGTGCTTCTCACCGGCCAGGTGCCGGCCATGCGGAATGCTCCAGGCGCGGGTGAGTTCCCGCTGACGGTGCCGAAGGATTCCAAGGAAGAGCGGGAGCGTCTTGACCGTGTCTTGCGCGTCGGCGGTGTGCGCGCCGCATTGGTTCAAGCCGCCCGAGACCTCCCCGACCCAGCGCGAGGCCCCGAGATGGAGGTCTTGCTGCAACGCACCACTGGGTACCTTGCGCTTCCCATCAAGGAGCAGATCCTCGTCGGTGCGGACCGGGCCGGAAATGTCCTGAGCACCATCTTCCTCCTTTTCTCGCTCCTCTCGATTGCTGCCGGTCTCCTCCTCGTTTTCCTGATCTTTGCCTTGCTTGTCGCCTCGCGACGGAGCGAACTCGGCATCACGCGAGCACTCGGAGCGTCGTCAGGCGACCTCGTTGCCCTGGTCACCATCGAAGGGGTCGCCTACGCCTCACTCGCCACCATCGCTGGCGTGCCCGTAGGACTAGGCGTCAGTCGAATACTGCTCTCGATACTGGTCTGGGCAGTTGAATCGGGATGGGCCGGGTTCACCGGTTCCGGGGCGCGGGTCGCCGAACTCGCAAAATGGGATGCGGCCCCGCGTAGCATCGTTCTCGCCGGTGCGGTGGGTCTCCTGCTCACAATCGCCACGGTCGCAATCGCCGCCTGGCGAGTGACGCGCGTCACCATCGTCACCGCAATCCGCGACCTTCCAGACCCACCCCGCCGACGCACGCCACGCCCCATCGCCGCGCAAGCAGAGCACGGGACGGCAGTTCACCTCATGGCCCGCTTGCGTGACGTCGTTATCGTCGGTTGGCGTCGTTGGGTCGGCCCAATCGGCATCCTCTTGGCGATCTACGGCGGTTACGCCGAACGCGGTATCTGGTTCACGATCGGACTCACGTTCGTGGGCATCGCCATCGGGTTCCTGGTGCGTGATCGCGCGGCGCAACGTCTTGACCACGACGATGCCCGCCGGCTTGGCTTCTCCGTCAGTGCTACCGTCGCCGGCATTCTCTGGCTGCTCCCATTCGACTTCCAGACCCTTCTCGGCCTCGCGGCGTTCGACGGCGGGATCGAATACTTTGCCGTTGGCGGGCTCGCTTCGGTTGCCGCCGTGATGATCGTGACCAGTCTCAACGGCGACCTTGCGCACCGCGCCATTGCATCAGTGCTGACCTCCTTTGGCAGACCCGCGCCGTCGATCAGGCTGGCCCTCGCGCACGTGGCGCGCTACCCGTACCGGACCGGAATGACCGCGACGATGTTTGCCGTGGTCGTGTTCATGCTGACCATCATGCAGGTACTGACTGCCTCGATCTCCGACGCGCAGGGTGACCGGTTGATCGCGTATGGCGGGTTCGGTGTTTCGGGTCAGACTTCGAACCAGACGGTGATCCTGGGCGCGGCCCCAGTTGATGACCTCGCCATCTCAATTGCCGGCAGTGCAGGCGCAGCCCCGACAGCAACCGCGATCGCCGGAACCAGCGATGCGCCGGCACCGATTTCCCCCGAGGACCGGACGCGTGCCGAACGCACCGCACTACTCGGACGCGAACCAACCCGCCTCGCGACGGAAGCGGTTGAGAACCAGACGTTGCGCCCACTTCTCTCCGGCGCAGGGACACGGGTGACTTCGGCGGTCGCGCTACTGCAACTCTCTGCACCACGCCCCGCGTGGGGTGGGTATGCAGGTGCCGGCATCGACGAGGGATTTGCCCGTACCAACGAAGTCAGGCTTGAAAACCGAACATCGTCGTATCCCACCGACAGGGATGCATGGCTTGCGGTCGTGCGCGATCCCTCGCTCGCGATCGTGGATTCCGGAGTGCTGCCGCGGCCTGAACTTCGCGGACGCACGCCAGGTCTCGGCATGATCGGCTTCGTCCTGAATGGGCTGCCTGGTGGGCCAGGCACCATGCTGGCCCAGGATATCTGGGTTGCGAATCCACTCGGTGTCGGCGGTGCCGTTGGTGCGAAGCGGATGACGGTCATCGGTGTGATCGACCGCCGCGCATCCTCGAACTTCCGGGGCGTGCACATCTCGATGAATACCCTCCGTGGCCTTGGGCAACCGTTCCGACCTGCCTTGGCACGCTACTACTTCAGACTTACGCCTGGCGCGCCTGTCGGAGACGCACGGGCAGCCCTTGGCGAGGCGTTCTTCGCCGACGGACTTCAGACAATCGATCTGGACGAAACTTTCCGCAACCAGACCGGGCCGGTACTTCTGGGCAGCGGTCTCCTGCAACTCTTCGTGGGGCTGGGACTGATCTCCGGCGTGGCCGCACTTGCGGTGGTTGCGACACGGTCCACGCTGGAGCGACGCCAACAGATCGGGATGTTGCGGGCCGTCGGCGCGACACGCCACCAGGTCACCATCAGTCTCATTCTGGAAGGGATGGTCGTCGTCGCCCTGGGCAGCGTATCGGGGACCGTTGTGGGTCTCTGGCTATGCCGGAACGTGTTTGCAGTGCAATTTTTTGATCGCTTCAGTCCCGGAAGCATCCTGATGGTGATCCCATGGTGGCAACTCCTGGGAACCCTCGCCCTCGCCTCAGGCTTTGCTCTCCTCGCCACCCTCGTGCCGGCGTGGCGTGGGGCATCCGTGCCTCCCGTCGCTGCCATCCGGGCGGAGTAGGGCCGACCAATCCGCATCAAGATCCCACCGGATGCGTGGGCGTCCATGTCGTCCGTGTCCAGACAGGGCGTCACGGGCAAGTTCTTACGCAGCGCTTACCCAGCGTTGAGGTTCTCCTGTGGATTGCGTCCTACGCTTGGTGAAACAAGCGTGGGATCCGGGTGCTGACCATCAGTCGCTTCGCGAGGGTCGCCCGATCACTCCACGATCCACGAATCGAGGTAGTGCAATGAACACCGACGAGACCCACGCATCTCCGCAGTCCTGGAGTGCCCCCAATGTTCCTCCGGAACCACCACGTGAGGGGTTCAGCCGACGGTCACTCTTCCGGGGCGGGGCGATTGCTGCCTTGGTTGCTTCGGGTGCTGTCGGAGGCATTGCCGGAAGCGCCGTCACCGCGGCCAGGCTAGCCGGTGGACCCGGCGTGGCCCACGCCGGACCAAGCCTTTCGGCTCGTCTTCCCGCACAATCCGAGACCGACATCGCTGCCCTCTACCAAGCGGTCAGCGGAGCGGTCGTTGCCGTGCAGACCGCAACCGCCGCCAGGCAGCGCACGGCACCGGGGGCGGTTCCCGGAACAGACGTCGTGCCGACGGGTGAGGGGACTGGATTCATTGTCGCCGGCGACGGCACAATCTTCACCAATTTCCACGTCGTCAGTGGCGCCGACCGGTTGACCGTGATCCTCTTTGATGGCACCCGTCTGGAGGCCAAGGTGATCGGTACGGATCCCGGGAGCGACTTGGCAGTATTGCGAGCAGACATCCCAACGGATCGGACGGGCATCGCCACACTTGGCGATTCGGATGCGGTGCAGCCGGGTCAGATGGCGATTGCCATCGGTACGCCATTTGGCCTCGACCACACCGTTACCGCGGGGATCATCAGTGCCGTCGGTCGCGAATTCGGCACCACTCCGGGTGGTCGCCCAGCGCGTGGCTTGATCCAGACCGATGCACCGATCAATCCGGGCAATTCGGGCGGGCCACTGTTCAACGCCTCCGGCGAAGTGATCGGGATCACGACCTCCATTGAAAGTCCAGTGCGGGGCAGTGTGGGCATCGGGTTTGCGGTACCGATCAACCGGGCGCGCATGGTGCTGACACAAGTGCGTGCTGGCAAACCGGTCGAACACGCCTGGCTCGGGGTCAGCATCGGCACACTCACCCCGGATCTTGCGGCGACACTCGGCCTTCCCGAGGAGGTCCGCTCCGGCCTTGCACTCTCGCAGGTCGTGCCAAACGGCCCGGCGGCGAAGGCCGGATTGCGCGGATCAGCGGCCCCGGATGGCACTCCCCGAGGCGATGTCATCGTGGCCATCGACGGACGTCCGGTGGTTCGCGTTGCCGAACTCTCGGCGTACCTGGAACAGAAGAACCCGGGCGACATCGTCACCGTCGCCATCTGGCGTGGTGGCGATCGCAAGGATGTCGCGGTCACCCTTCAGGCATGGCCGACCTCGTCCTCGTAGTCGGTTGCCGGCTTCGTCTTTCGGCGTGATGGCCCGCTGGCAGTCGGGCCATCACGGTTTTCCCGCCCGGTGGGGCGTGGTCCGGGATGACGTTTTGAGAGCAGTGCCTATCCGACAGCGACTTGTCCGGGATTGGCCTTCACCGGCGGCGTGGCACGAACCCGGCCCGGCTGGTCCGTAGCGGGCATCGCCGAGTGCAGGATCCACGCTCCTGACGCAATCCCACCGGCACCACCGGTACCACCGGGAAGGGCACCATCACGCACGGGACGGTGCAGGCGGAAGGCGAGAGTGTGGACCGCCAACGGATCCTCGACTCCACCCCCACCCCGTCGCCCCTGATATGAATTCGCTTCGCTTCCACCCCCTCGCCGCTGATCCACTTGCGCCTCACCTCCGGATGGCCGGGCAAGATCCGGTGCATTGGTCGCCGATGGGACGCCACGCGCCCGGAGGGTCTGGACACGCAGGGTCAGCCCACCAATCTCACCATCGCGCCACTCCCAATGGTGGTCTTCGAGGACCAGCCGGTAACTCGCCGCCGGCCCCAGGACACCAGTCCGTGCCGTGAAGTCGCCAGTCTGCGATGACGCCCGTCCGCGGGCGCGTCCCGGTCCGGCAAGGACCAGGAGTGCGGTGCCCGTACGTGCCGTCAGGGAGGCGATGGTGCTGGCCGCCGCAAGACCGACCCGGGCGTCTTCAGGCAATGGGCAGACGATTGCATCGAATGCCTCGCTGCGAAGCATGATGAAGAGGGCATCAAGCACCGCCCGAGTCGTCTCGCGCGGCGTCGGTCCGGTAGGTGGTCGCACGACGATCACCTGTGTGGGCAGGGCAAGTCCGGCCATCTGCAACGATGGCGGGAAGATCCGGCCGCCGTGATCACCCGGGATGTCGACCAGCGCCAGAAGGGTCGGTCGCAGGGCACCGGCCCACGCAAGCGCGAAGGTCAGGCGTCCGCCACCGATCTGCCCCGAAACCTCGAGGACGGGAGGCACGGTCAAGGCGCGCCCGTCACGGGCTGTCGCACCGGGCCACCACGCTGGCAGGGCGGCACGTGCATCGGCAGTGTCGCTGGTGCCGGGAGTTGGTCGCAGGAGGTTCGGTGACGCCACGGACGTACCGGCATCCGGTTTGCGGGCATCAAGGTAAACCAGACTCGATGCCCCCCAGCGTTGACGGACATCGTCGAGGACTCGTGCCAAGGCCTCGCGCGGATTGCCAGACTCCTCCACCCCGCCAGATTGCCCCTGATCCGTATCGGCTTCACTCGCACCGGTCTCCGGTCGCGATGGTATCGGGGAGGTCATGCCATGAGTATAGAACAAATGTTCTCTGTCATGCCCAGCCGCATGCCATGGGCGTCACCGGAAGAAGCAGGCATCGCCGAACGAGTAGAAGCGGTACCGCGCCGCAATCGCGGTCGCGTACGCCTCGCGAACCACGCCTGCACCAGCAAAGGCCGAGACAAGCATCAGCAACGTCGAGCGCGGGACATGAAAATTGGTCACAAGGGCATCGACAACCTGGAAGTCGACCCCGGGATACAGGAAGATCCGGGTCCATCCCTGCCATCCCGCCTCAGGCAGATTGGCCCGGGTGCCTCCGAGGGCACGAACCCACGTCTCCAGTGTGCGCACCGCCGTGGTCCCGACGGCGACCACCCGATGGCCATTCCGCCTCGCGTCGGTGATGGCACTGGCCGTCGCGCCGGGCACGATGGCATACTCGGCGTGCATTTCGTGGTCAGTAATACGGTCGGCCCGAACCGGACGGAACGTATCGGCACCGACGTGCAGGGTGACCGGAACGACCCTGACCCTCCGGTCACGCACCGCGTCCAGCAGGGCCACTGTGAAGTGCAGGCCCGCGGTCGGCGCCGCTGCGGACCCCGTCTCCTGGGCGTAGACGGTCTGGTACCGGGTCGCATCAGCAAGGTGGGTACCGATATACGGCGGGAGCGGCATCTCGCCGAACCGGTGCAGGACACGGTCCACCGACGAATCGAACCGGATCAGGACCCCACCGGAAGCCGTTCGTTCCCCGACCTCGACGGTGACCGGACCTTCATCCGACGGCTCCGCACCGGCAACGACCAGTTGCATCCCGGGACGGATGCGGTTTGCCGGCCGGACCAGTGCCTCCCACCAGACCGACCACTCACGGCCACTGGTCGACCCGTCGGACACCACGGGCGACGAACTGGCTCGTGGGCGCAACAGCAGGAACTCGACCCGGCCACCAGTCGCCCGCACAGCGTGGATGCGCCCGGCAAGAACCCGGCTGTCGTTCACCACAAGCACATCGCCCGCTTCAAGCAAGGCGGGGATGTCACGGAACGAATGGTGAGTGACCGACCCGGAGCCCTTGTCGACGACAAGCAGCCTCGTTGCGTCGCGTGGTTCAAGCGGGGTCTGTGCGATCAGATCGGCTGGCAAATCGAAAGCGAAGTCATCGGTCTGGAGATCCGAATGTGGGCGTGAAGCGTCGAAGGCGGTTGTGGGAGGTCCAACCTGCACGGACCCAGGGGGCGACGCCGACGGACCGTCCGTCACCATAGCCGGGGTTGGGCGGGTGGCTCGACGCCGCCAGTTGCGGCCCCGGGATACGGGATACCCAGATGCGCCGCTGCCATCTCCGTCGCAATGCGCCCGCGGGGCGTGCGCTGCAAATACCCTTGCTGGATCAGGTACGGTTCGTACACATCCTGAAGCGTGTCCGACTCCTCGCCAACCGTCGCCGCCAAGGTCTCCAAACCGGCCGGACCACCCTTGAACCGCGTCAGGAGAAGCGTCAGCAGTTGGCGGTCGAGCTCGTCCAGCCCTACATGATCAACCCCAAGGGCATCGAGGGCGTCACGCGCGACGCTCAACGTGATCACTCCATCGGCCATGACCTGCGCGTAGTCGCGCACCCGGCGCAGGAGGCGCAAGGCCACGCGGGGCGTGCGCCGGGACCGCCGGGCGATCTCGGATGCCCCAAGATCCTCGATCGCAATCTTCATCACCCGGGCCGCCCTGACCAACAGTTTGCGGATCGACTCCAGATCGTAGAACTCCAGCCGGAACTGGAGGCCGAACCGGTCGCGCAACGGCGCCGTCAAGAGGGCCGCCCGCGTCGTCGCACCAATCAGGGTGAACCGCTTGAGCGGCAGCCGCAGCACCGATGACATCGCCCCACGCCCCGACACGATATCCAGGACGTAATCCTCCATCGCCGGATACAGGGATTCCTCGACAAGGCGGTTCAGGCGGTGAATCTCATCGACGAATACGACGTCACGCGTCCCAAGTTGGGTCAGGAGGCTTGCAAGCGCACCCTGGTGCTCGACGGCCGGACCGGAAGTCGTCTTGATCTGCACGCCAAGCTCTGCCGCAATGATCCGGGAAAGGGTCGTCTTTCCCAATCCCGGCGGCCCATGAAGCAGGACGTGATCAAGGGCATCACCGCGTGCACGCGACGCAGCGATCGCAATCGACAACTGGTCCTTGATGTTCTCCTGGCCAACGTAGTCGGCAAGGCGTCGCGGACGTACCGAATCGTCATCATCGTCACCCGTCGCGCTGACGATCCGCAGGGGAGGGGTCTCGTCGGTCATCGTGACACCGTGACAAAGGTCGGCGAGGGTGCGTCAATCAATCGTGCAACGGACGTGCCCGGGAATTCGGTCATGAAAACGAGCCGGCAGCAACCATCTCGATCAAATGTTCGCATGTCAAGCGTATCGCCGTCGAATGCAGGCACTTCCGCGCTCTGCGCCCACTTCACACGAAACTGGACAGGTCAAGCTGGCCGAAGGATCGACAGGGCAACCCGCACGCGGTCCTCAAGTGGCTCGCCCCGTGTCGCCGCGGGCAACCGCTTGACCGCCGTCTGCGCCTGCGCCGCCGAGAACCCCATCGCCTGAAGCCAGGTCAAAAGATCGGCATCCTCGATCGTCTCAGGATCGTCGGAGACCGGCCCGAGTTTCTCCTTGAGGTCGAGGATGATCTGGGCCGCCAAGGTCCGACCGATACCCGGTATCCGCATCAGTGCCGTCGCATTCCCACGCACGATGTCGGCACGCAGGGCGGCCGGGGTGGAACCCGAGAGAAGTGCAAGTGCCTTGGCCGGACCAAGCTTGGTGACACCAAGCAGGCGTTCAAACAGGTCAATCTCGGCCGAGGTCGCAAACCCGTAGAGGATCAATGCATCCTCGCGGACTACGAGATGGGTGAGCAACCTTGCAGTACTGCCAACCGCGGGAAGGACAGCCGCCGTGGATGCCGGGATCAGAACCCGGAAACCGACACCGCCGACATCGATCACGGCGACACCTGGTGCAGAGTGGTCGAGGGTTCCGCGCAGCGAGACAAGCATGACCGGATAGTACTGGAGATGCGCTACATATCCGCCGACGCACCGGCACGCGCAAGGCGACCGGCCGCGAGGCGCAGGTAGGTCAGTGCAAGGGCCAGTCCATCGGCCGCGTCGTCCGGGCGAGGAATGGCATCGAGTTCAAGCAAGACCTGGATCATTCGTTGCATCTGGGCCTTCGGCGCGCGACCGAACCCAGCGAGTGCACTCTTGACTTCAAGCGGGGTGTATTCGACAACTGGCACCCGCGCCTGGGCGAGGGCAAGCAGGATTACCCCGCGTGCCTGTCCGACCGCCATCGCGGTTGGCGCATTCCGCCCAAAAAACAGTTTCTCAACCGCCGCCCCGGACGGCTTATGGTGGCGAAGAAGCAGCGACACCCTGTCGTGGATGTAGGCAAGCCGGTCAGGCGTGGGGGTCTGCGCCGTCGTCTCGATGACGCCATGCGTGCGTGCGACATACTTCCCGTCACCACGTGACGAACCTGAGACCACTCCATAGCCCGTGGTCGCAATTCCGGGATCGAACCCGATCACCACTGCATCACCCACCTCGGTCGGCGAGACCAGGCCTCGCGAAACAGCCACCGCCCGAACGTGGGGCTCCGGCTCAGCAACCGGAGCGACCCCACCCGTCGCGGCGATGGTCCGCCGCGCACGGGCCGTGAGTTCGTCAAGCCGCGACCCGGTCACGACCACGACGCCCGCATGTCGCTAGGCCGCAAGGGTGGCGAGCAATTCCGGCGTCAGGCAGATGTTGCTATAGACGTTCTGCACGTCGTCGAGATCCTCAAGCCGTTCGACCATCCGAAGCACCTGCGTGGTCTTCTCGACATCCAGGGTTACCTGGGTCTTGGGGACAAATACCCGGTCGGCGGTATCAATCGTCAGCCCACCGGCCTCGAGCACCTTGCGGACCGCCTCGAGTTGATCGACTTCGGTGTAGATCTCCACCGAAGTCTCATCCACATTCACATCGACCGCCCCGGCATCGATTGCCACGAGAGTGAGTTCATCGACGTCCGCACCGTTGGTCGGCACCACCAGAAGGCCCCGTGGTTCGAAAATCCATCCGACTGAACCGGTCTCACCAAGATTGCCACCGCCTCGCGTGAACACGTTCCGAAGTTCCGCAACGGTGCGATTACGGTTATCGGTCAGCACTTCCACGAAAATCGCCACGCCACCGGCACCATATCCCTCGTAGATGACCTCATCGAGCGAGCTGCCGTCATCACCCGTACCTGTCGCACGGGCAATCGCCCGGTTGATGTTGTCGGCCGGCATGTTCATGCCACGGGCACGCTGTACCGCTAGCCGGAGCCGGAAGTTCGTGTCCGGATCGGCGCCACCCTGTCGGGCGGCGATGGTGATCTCACGGGCAAGCTTGGTAAAGATCTGCCCGCGCTTGGTGTCGTTCGCGCCCTTCTGGCGCTTGATCTGAGACCATTTGCTGTGGCCGGACATAGTTGTGGTTCCCCATGTGCCCGGCCGGGCGCAAGATCGGCGGAGACGGCCGGCTACTCCCGATTATAATCGGGTGACATCGAATGCAGACAGACTGGCAACCCCTGATAGGCAGCAGCTTCGTCAGTTTCCTGTTGTCATTCATGCTCATGAAGGCCTGGCTGCCTTTTGCCCCCAAGCGTCCGGGCGAACTGCTGCTTGAGATACGCCTCACCTGGATGCAGCGCCTGATGATCCATCGCACGCAGGGCACCATCCTGCTGCTCTACATCGTTCTCGGCAGCCTGCCGGGCACGGAAGACCAGTGGTTCCTGCCGGGTACCCAGCCGGCCGGCGTGGCGGCCTTGGTCGCAATCCTCATGCTTCCCCTCCGCTATGTCTTCACGACCAACGGCGTGGCAATAAACAACGGCACGACGTGGGGATGGAAGAGTTTCCGGCGCTACGACATCCGCCAAGGCAGGGCGCCGCTTGGCCGAACGGAGTTGGGGTCGACGTCAACGATCAATCTCGTCGGTCGGCCGCTGGCCAAGGGTACCGCGCCCGGGCGCACCCTGTATGTACCCGGCACGTCGACGACGGAAGTCGCGCGCATCCTCCGAAAGTGCGTCCGGTAGCGCCAGCCAACACCTTCGATTGCAGGTGTGCGACGCGCCCTTGACCGCACTGGTCACTCAGCCGAATTCAATGACTTGCGTGTCGTACGCAAGCGCAAATGTCGCGGGCAGTGACGCATTGGTGCGCTCGTGCTCGAGTGCGTGCGACATGTGCGTGAACAGGGTGCGGGTTGGGCCAAGTTCCTGGGCGACCGAAACCGCCTCAGACAATGAAAAATGGGTGGGAGACTGGTTTGGGCTGAGGGCGTCAAGGATCAGCAGGTCAAGGCCCCGTAATCCGTCCATCGTCTTTTGCGGAATGCCATTCGTGTCGGTCACATAGGCAAATGAAGGACCGCCGTCGAGCGCCGTGACCCGGAAAGCCGTGACGATGTCTATCTCCCGTCCATGCCTGACGTCAAATGGCGTGATCCGCAGCGAACCATGGGTGAACGGACGATCAACCGGGCACAGTTCGATTTTCGGCTTGCCTCCACCCTCCGGGCCATCAGTGAAAGCGTAACTGAAACGGTGCCGTACTTCTCCAAGCGTAGCGTCGGACCCGTAGACCGGCATCGATGTTCCTTGGCGCATGGTGAATGCGCGGACGTCATCGAGACCCATGATGTGATCGCTATGCGCGTGGGTCAGCATCACGGCATCCAGTCGGTCAAGGCGCGCGCGCAGGGCCTGCAAACGAAACTCCGGCCCCGTGTCGATTACCACGTTGGTGCCATCATGCTGGATCAGCAGGCAGGTGCGAAGCCGGTGGTTCTTCGGATCGGGCGAGGTGCAGACATCGCACTGGCACCCGATCATCGGAACACCGTGGCTGGTCCCGGTCCCGAGGAATGTCAGGCGCATCGCAGGTGGGGCCTTGCCATCAGGCAGCGATCATCCTGAGGATTGTGGGAATCCCCTCAACCAGGAGTTCCCACGTCGCGCCGTCGTCGGTCGAGACATACAGCTCACCGGAAAAGAGCGGAAGGAAGAACCGTCCGGGCACCAACGGATCCGCAACGAGGGCCGGAGTCGGTTGGAAGTGTTCCGGAAGGCCGTGGACTGGCATCCAGTTGATACCACGGTCAACGGTGCGCATCACCTTCGCGCCGGTCCGATGCGCCTCACGTCCAAAGAAACCACTCGCCCCCCACGTTGCCACGGTGATTGCGATGTCCGGGTCAGACTGGTGAGCGGCGATCGGACGGCAATAAAGTGGGTCCAGAGTGTTCGACCGTGCCACCCATGTTGCCCCCGCGGTCTCGGAGAGATAGACCCCATCGGGCGTGGCTGCGTAGACGACGTGCGGCGCACCCGGACAGATCGCCAGGCCATGGATGTCAGGGTGGACGGATGCGGTGGGATCCGTCGCGCCAATCTCGTGCCAGTGGCAGCCGCCATCAGACGACATCACCACGCCACCAACCTCAATCCCGGCGTACAGGATCATCGAATGGGTCGGGTGAGGCAGGATCGTCATGACGTGCGCGCTGTGGGGAGGAAGCGGATAGTCCCACCGTGACGCCCCGGGCAACCCGGCCAGTGGCGTCCCTTCGGCCCACGTTGCGCCAAGGTCGTAGCTGTGCAAGATCGATGCCGGGTCAGTGCCAGCGATGAAGCTCCCCGCACCCCAAGCGAGTGCGGTGACCTGTGCATCCTCCAAAATGCCACCGCACGGTGCCCAGTGACGGCCGGCATCGGTCGAGCGCATGACCCCGCGCCCGTGGGAAGGATGCAACGGCGCCCGCATCGGCAAGCCGTAATCGGGCGTGATCGCCGCGAGTATCGTGTCACCTTGAACCGCCACGGCCTCCACGCTGGTGTCGAGAGGGCCCAGCCTGGTCACGATGCCGTTGTCGGCATTGATCTTGAACACCCCTTGTGTCGTGCCGGCGTACAGTCGCATGTCGTCGCGAAACTGTACAAGGTTCAACAGCCGTTGCCCGCACGCCCGAAACTACTGCTTCATGCGGGGGTCAAGGGCGTCGCGGAGGCCGTCGCCCAGAAACGTGAACGCCAGCAACAGGAGCGCGACACAGAGTGCGGGGGCAATGATCAAGGTGGTCTGGCTGTAGATTGAAGAGAGCCCGTCCTGCAGCATGTTTCCCCAGGATGCCGTCGGCGGACGTACGCCCAGTCCGATGAAGGACAACCCCGCTTCCCCAATGATTGCCGAGGGAACCCCAAAGGCGAGCGAGACGATCACCGGGGCAAGCGTGTTCGGGACGATGTGTTTCCACATGATCCGAGCATCGTTGGCACCCAGTGTCCTGGCCGCCTCGATGAACTCCTTCTGCTTGAGCGAGAGCACCTGTCCGCGAATGAGACGGGCGAGACCCTCCCATCCAAAGATCGCAAGTGCGCTGAAAAGCAGTAGCAGGCCACCCATCTGCTGACCAAACCATGTGTCCCGGTACGCAGCAGCCATGATGATCGCGAAGAGGATGTCTGGAATGGCGTAGAAGACGTCCGCGATCCGCATCAGGAGGTTGTCGACCCGGCCACCGATGAACCCGGAGACGATGCCGATCACGCCACCGAGCACAAGGCGGATTGCGACCGGAACAAACCCGACGATCAGCGAGATGCGCGAACCCCAGATAAGCCGGCTGAGTTCATCGCGGCCAACGGCGTCCGTACCGAGAATGAACGACCAATCCCCGGTCTGCCAGACCGGCCCGACATAGACCTTTTCGTGATACTGGTCATTCATCGAGTATGGCGCGACCAATGGGGCAAAGATCGCGACCAGTGCGAAGAAACAGATCGTTCCAAGCCCGGCAACCGCCATCCGGTTTTTCTTCAACCGTACCCACGCATCCGACCAAAGCCCACGAGGCTTGGTCACCCTCATGCCAAGCGCCGCTGCCGACGCACGCGGAGATACCGCTTGCCTGCCTGCGATCGACTGCGTCATCTCCTCATGGTTCCCATCTGAAAAATCATGTGCACGCCGGCAGGATCAAAGTGGTTGCGTGGAGACGCACTGGTGCCTACTTGTAGGAGATACGCGGGTCAAGCCAGGCGTACACGATGTCCACAGTCAGGTTTGCGACCGCGATCAATGCGGCATACAAAAGGGTCGTTCCCAGGATGACCGAGTAGTCGCGCTGCCCGATTGCCTGGACGAACATGCGTCCCATCCCGGGAAAGCTGAACATCGACTCGATGAAGAAACTCCCGGTCACCAGACCAGCCAGGGCGGGTCCGAGTACGGTGGCGACCGGGATCATCGAGTTGCGAAGGGCATGGCGAACAAGGATGAGGTTCTGGGACAAGCCCTTCGCCCGCGCCGTGCGGATGTAGTCCTGACGCAACACCTCAAGCATCGTCGCGCGCGTCAGGCGCGCGATGAACGCCGACAGCCCGACCCCGAGGCAGAACGACGGGAGCAGCCACGGTTGCCACGTGTTCCACGTGCGCGCCGCGATCGGCAGCCACTTCAGCCATAGACCGAAGATGATCATCAGGAAGATTGCGAGGACAAATCCCGGGGTCGAAACGAAAAGTGTTGAGACGAACAGGCTGACGTAATCGAGCCACGTGTTGTGACGCACGGCCGCAAGAATGCCCAGGGGAAGTCCCAAGGCCACACCGAAGATGAAGCCGAACATCCCGAGGGTCGCAGTACGGCCGAAACGACTTTCCCAGAACGATCCGCCAACTGAAGGCGGGGCGAAGATGATGTCCGTCACCCCACGTCCCTTGTACTGGTAGGAAGGTCCAAGGTCTCCCTGAAGGACGCCCTTGAAGATCGGTGCCCCCGCGGCGTCATTGCCGGTTGGCCACGCGCCGATGTAGATCAGGTACTGCTTCCAGTCCGGTTCGTCCAGGTGGTAGCGCCGCATCAGGAGTTCCTGCGTCTCCTTGGGCATTTCCCGGCCACTTGACGTCACGTCGAACGGCCCTCCCGGTGTGGACTTCATCATCACGAATGTGATCAGTGAGATCGTGATCAGGACGGGAATGATCCAGAGGGTCCGCTGGAAGACAAACTGCAGCATGGAAGCACACTCCGCGGAATTGCAAGGCACGCCTTGCTCAGAAACAGTACAGGGTCGAAGGCGTCAGGCCGTTCCGGTGGTTCCCGATGCCGTGTCCAACGCGTCCGACTGGGTCCGGGTCGCAACCTTCATCACGACCCAGAGGATGCCAGCCAGGAGCGCCACACCGAGGTAGTCAATCATCGGGATCCGTACAACCTCGTTCAACTGGGCGAGCCCCCGGTCGGCGTAGACGAGTGCGATCGTAGCGATATAGAAGCCGCCGATGACACCCCTTGCACTGCGAGACAAGCCAAGCCCATGCATCTGGGTCACGATGAACATCGTGGCAAACCCGAACGCAAACATCGGCCAGATCCCCGTCTCCTGCCAGTAGGCGACGATGGCACCGTGGATGAGTACGGTCACTTCGAGGAACACCATCCACCACCGGTTCACATGCATCCGGGTCAGGAACAGGCTCCCCTGCACCATCAGCAGGAACATGTAGAAGAACCCGATCAGGTGCCCGCTGGTCGCCTCCATCGGGTGGTACCAGAAGGTGTACACGATGGCCCAGGAAAAGTAATAACCGTGGTACTTGCGGGCAAACTGGATGAGCCGACGGGAGAAGGGCAACGGCTTGGCGAAGAAGAGGCCCCGACGATTGTTCTCCATGAGCAGGACCCAGATCAGGAGGATGGCCACAGAACCCAATGCACTCCAGATGGAGACGTCCTGCGCCAGACCGTCGTACCAAATATGGGTCTGTACGAAATGCAGGGCGATGAACAAGGCATTGATCCCAAGCGCCGCAACGTTGACCAGATGCAGTCCGCGAGTGTATCTCCGGATGCGAACCTGCGCGTGGTAGATCAATGCCCACTGGGCGATCTGGTGCGCGGCGTAGAACCCCCAGGCGGTGGTACGCGACCAGAAGGTCGGTTCTGGGAGGATCCAGAAGTACCACGACGCCCCTTGGTCTGGCAGGTGGGTGATTGCCTGCAAGCGGTCACTCGCAAGCCAGATCAGGCCGGTGAAGGAGGCACTGATCAGGATGCCGGCAACGATCACCAGGTTGCCGAATGTGTCAGACCCGTGCCCGGGACCCCGTGAGACACCGGCAACTCCCCTGGACCCCTCGTCAGAACCGGATCCCCGCAATACGACCATTCGCGGCCCCTTCTCGACCATTCGCACTGGCGGGACCGCAAATCAGTCAGGGCCACACCGCGCGTCAGGCGCCCCAAGCGTACCGGGAGACCGTCATTGGCTCCAACATGAAGACAACTTATGGACGGGGCGTGCCACTGGATACCATTTGGCCATCTGGTTCCAACAGGGGGCATCGCAATGACGGATCGTGGGGTCGCGCCAGGCACAGGGGGGGTCCGAGCGAAGGGCGTTCTTTCCGGTCAGGTCGCCGTGGTCACTGGCGCGACCAAGGGACTGGGTTTGGCCATTGCACGCGAATTCCTGAGTTCAGGCGCTTCGGTGATGATTGCGTCCCGGCGCGAGGCGGCGGTGAATGAGACCGTTGCGTCCCTCGGCGTCGCCTGCGGGGACCCGACGCGTGTTCGAGGCATGGCCGTCGACGTCGCTGACCTCGCCCAAGTCGAAGCACTTGGCAAGGCTGCCAAAGACTGGCAGGGCCACCTGGACATTTGGGTCAACAACGCGGGGATCACCGCGCCCTACGGCCCGTCGATGGCGCTGGATCCACGCTCATTCACCAGCGTGATCCACACGAATATCCTCGGCACCTACCACGGAAGCCTCGTTGCACTCAGATACCTGGTACCAAGCGGACAGGGGAGGTTGATCAACATCCTCGGGCGTGGAGACCGGCAAGTCGTCCCGTATCTGGCAACGTATGGAGCGAGCAAGGCGTGGGTCCGCGCCTTCACCCTCGCACTTGCGTCCGAGTATCGCGCCACGGGTGTTGGCATCCATGCATTCAACCCGGGCCTCATGCGGACCGACCTCATGACCGAGACCGAGGCAATCGCCGGGTTTGGCGCCAAACTCCGGGCGCTTCGCGTGGTGCTGCGCTTGATCGGGACCGACCCGGACGTGCCGGCCCGGACGGTTGTCTGGCTGGCATCACGGGCGACCGACGGCAAGACCGGTCTCGACAAGGCGGTTTTCGGAAGGTTTGGCCTTGCGGGTCACGCCGCCCGGGAGGGCATCGCGTGGCTCCGCGGGAAGGTCGGACCGGTGGAACTGCAGATCCGTGAGTTTCCCGCCACCGGACCTTCAGCGCCGGTTCCTGCCTGACTCGGGACTATGAAACGGAACGGCCGGACCACGAAGGTCCGGCCGAGTGAAAGTAGATGGTCGCGATGGGGCCATCCTCCATAGGGCTGGGATGACTAGCTGCCGAGTTTGAGGTTGTAAAGATCGTGTTCGCCGAGGAAGTACTCGAGCGGATCCTCACGGTAGCCTTGGATTCGCGACTTGATGAGGCTCCACGCAACACTGTGGTAAAAGAACGCCACGGGTGCCTCAGAGAGAAGCAACTGGGCCGCCTGACGGTAGTAGTCGGTCCGCTTCTTGACGTCGAGTTCCTTGTCACCAAGGTCGCAGAGGCGATCGTATTCCTTGTTCTTCCACGACGTATGGTCGATCGAGGAGTTTGACGTAAATACGAGGCTATACCAGTTCTGCGGATCCGGGTAGTCCTGGCACCAACCGGCGACGAACATCGGTGGCGTCGTCTCTTGCTTCTTCAGCAGGGCGGTGTAGGCGCGAGACTCGATCGGATCAAGCACGATGTCGATCCAAAGGACCTTGCGCAGGCTGTCGGCCAAGGCTTCCATCCGCGCCTTGTTTCGCGCGTTGGAGCTGTACGAAAGTTTTACCTGCGGGAACCCCTTCGCGAATGGGTATCCAGCGTCCGCGAGCAATTTCTGCGCGAGTGCGGGATTGTAGACCTGTTCCTCGAGTTCGTACTCGAAGTAGCCAGGAAATCCCGGAGGGAGGAACTGGCGTGCCGGAATGCCCTGCCCACCAAGGATGTTCTTGACGAACCCGCCACGGTCAACGGCCGCCGAAAGCGCTTGCCGCACCTTGATATCGTTGAATGGCTTGATGATGTTGTTGAAGCCAACGTAAAAGGTGCAACTGCCGGCAAACTGGTGGAATTCCTTGGAAAGCACCGGATCGCCGTCGACACGGGCCTTGTCCTCACGCTGCACGCCTGTCGCGTCGAGTTCATTGTTCAGGTACGCTGCAAACGCCACCGCGGGCTCGTTGATCATCGCGTAGTCGACGGTCTCAATCGGAGGCGCACCGGTGTGGAACTTGGCATTTGCCTTGAACTGCATGCGGTTCTGATGTTCCCACTGGGTGAGGATGTACGGGCCGTTCCCAACGAAGGTTGCCGGTTCCGTCCAGGTCTCGCCACCCTTGGTGACCAGATCTTCACGCGACGGCAATCCGCACCAGGTCGCGAGTACCGACATGAACCATGGCGCCGGGTCGGTCAGGTTGAACTCGATGGTGGTGTCGTTGAGGGCCTTCACACCAACCGCGTCACGCAGCTTCTTGAGGTCGTCCGCAGACGTCTTCTTGAGGTCGGCACTGTTGTATGCCTCGGCACCCTTGATGATGTACCCGAGGGAGGCGTAGTCACCAGCAACCGCCGGGTCGAGGTGACGCTTCCAACCGTACTCGTAGTCCTTTGCGGTAAGCGGCTTGCCGTCGGAATACGTCAGGCCAGACTTCAGGGTGACGGTCAGCGTCTTTCCTCCATCTGAAGCTACCGGCAACGCCGCCGCCTGGTCCGGAACCAAGGTATTCGTCTTGTCGAACTGGAGCAGGTTGCGGAACACCCGCATGATCTTTTCGATCTCACCGACATAGGACGCCTTCTGGGGATCAATGGTGTCCGGTTCGTTGCCGGCATTCAACCGAAGCGTGGTTGCGTCCATCTGGTTTGCCGGCGCCGCAAACGCCAACGAGGCGGGACTGCCTGCAATGAATGTCCCGGCGACAACCGCACCCGTCCCGGCGCGACGCCAGAGGGTCCGGCGCGAAAACCCGTCTTCACGGGCCTGCATTTCTGTTCTCTCGGCTACCACCTGCAATCCTCCTTCGAAAGTGTCCGATCCCGCACGGCGCGGGTCCACGCGGATCTCAAACGGTACCGCACGAGGTGCCGTGCCGCGCCAGAATACCGTGTTGGTCCGAGGACCACATAAGATAGTTCGGGGGCAATGCGCTCCGTCAGGGACGGCACGTGGTTCGCCCGACATGACCCCGATAGTAGGCTTCATCCCCGCAAACGTCAATAGCTGACAGTCCCGGTGTCAGGTCGCGTCGGAAGAAGCGGGCGCACGCAGACCATCCAGACGCGCGCGCAACCGTGCCTCCACGCCCCGGTCGCTCGGCTCGTAGAAGCCGCCGCCGACCCCGTCAGGCAGGTATTGCTGTCGGACGAACGCGCCGTCATGGTCATGTGGGTACACGTATGGACCCCGGTTCCCGGCCGAAACCCGGGGCGGCCCATGACCATCCCTGAGGTGTGGAGGCACCTCCAGGTTCGCTCCCTGGTCGATAGCCGCCTGCGCGGCCCAAAGGCTTGCGGCCGAGCGGTTGCTCTTGGGCACGGACGCGAGATAGGTCGTCGCCTGCGCGAGTGCGTAGCCACCCTCGGGCATGCCGATGCGTTCGACGGCCAGTGCGGCCGAGGTCGCGACGACCAGCGCCTGTGGTTCGGCGTTGCCGATGTCTTCGCTGGCGAGGATCATCAGGCGCCGGGCGATGAACCTCGGATCTTCACCGGCCCGGATCATCTTCGCGAGGTAGAAGACGGCCGCATCGGGATCGGACCCGCGAACACTCTTGATGAACGCGGAACTGGTGTCGTAGTGGTCGTCGCCGTCGCGGTCATACCGCACCTGACGTCGTGTCGTCGCCTCGCCTACGTGGTCGGGAGTAATGGCGTCCGGGAGTTGCCCATTTGCATCCCTGACCATCTCGACCGTGGATTCCAGTGACGTGAGGGCCAGGCGGGCATCGCCGGACGCAAGGGCGACAAACGCGCGCATCGCGCCATCGGACACCCAAGCCCGGTCAAGTCCAAACCCGTCGACGGGATCGGTCACCGCGCGAACGAGGAGTGTCTCGATGTCGAGATTGGTGAGTGGCTGCAGCTCGTGCAGGCGCATCCGTGAGCGGAGCGGAGCGATCACATCGAATGATGGGTTCTCGGTCGTCGCGCCAACCAAAATGATTGAGCCATCCTCCACGTGAGGCAGCAACGCGTCCTGTTGCGACTTCGACCAACGGTGGATCTCATCGATCAGCAGAATGGTGCGCTGTCCGGCCCGGCGACGTTCGGACGCCGTCGCAACAATGTGTCGCAGCTGTGCCACCCCGTCGCTCACGCCAGAAAGGACGGCAACGTGGGCATTCGTCGACGCACCGATGACGTACGCCAGAGAGGTCTTCCCGGTCCCCGGCGGCCCCCACAGCAACATGGACCGGACTTGGTCCCGTTCCACCGCGATACGAACCGGGCGACCCGGCCCTACGAGATGCGTCTGTCCGATCACTTGGTCCAAGGTCCGGGGACGCATCCGCGCCGCCAGAGGCAAGTCACTCCGGTCAGCCAAACGCGCGACTGACGAGGTGACTGGAGTGGCGCCAGATACTGGATAAGTCGGCTCGTCCGTACCGAAAAGCCCTGCCTGACGGTGGACAATCCCAGATTCTGTCCGGGGAGACGGCGCGCGCGGCGAACCGGCACTCATCGCAAGGGACTCATCGCGGAAACATCAGGCCAAGCGATCTCTTCGGAACCAATCTACGCCAACCACCGGCGTACCGGGTGTATTGCCGTTCAGACAAGAAGCTCGCGAAGGTTCTGGCTTCGCACGGCCACACGCAGCTTGTCAAGGGCTTCACCTTCGATCTGCCGGACACGTTCGCGTGTGAGACCTACTTCGACCCCAATCTCCTGCAACGTGAGGGGATCGCGCCGGCCAAGACCGTACCGCAGTTCAAGGATGCGTCTCTCTCGGTCACTTAATTCGGAGAGGATGCCGTGCACTTCTTTCTGAAGAATGTGCCGAGCCGCGGTGTCCGCGGGATCCTCGAGTTCGCGGTCGGCCACGAAATCTCCCAGGGAAGCATCCCCGTCCTCCCCGATGGGCGTCTCCAATGAGAGTGTCCCCCGGCAGGCAATCATGATCTCGTGAACCCGTTCGGACGACATGCCCGCAGCCTCGGCAATTTCGTCGAGGTTCGGTGCCCGCCCAAGTTGCTGCTCCAAGCGGGGCATCACGTTCCGGAGCTTGGTGAGCTTTTCAACGATATGCACTGGCAACCGAATTGTCCGGGACTGGTCGGCGATTGCCCGGCTGATTGCCTGGCGGATCCACCAGGTCGCGTAGGTCGAGAACTTGAATCCACGCTCGTGGTCAAACTTCTCGACTGCTTTCATCAGCCCAAGGTTTCCCTCTTCGATGAGGTCGAGAAGCGACATCCCGCGGCCGGCGTACTTCTTGGCAATGCTCACGACCAAGCGCAGGTTCGCTTCGATCATGTAATCCCGTGCCCGCTCCCCCGCGACCGCATCCTCACGCAAGGCACGCCGGTGCTCACGGGCTCCGGTGGGGTCCGCGAGCGCCTCGACGGCAAGACGGCCTCGCGCGATCGCCTTGGCAAGTTTGACTTCCGTCTGCGCATTCAGAAGCGGAACGCGTCCGATTTCACGCAAGTAGAGCCTGACGGCATCGTCACTCTCGGTTTCGTCACCAGGAATGAGGACAGGAGGGGTGAGCGGAGCCTGCTCGGACTGGGCGAGTGAAGCGGCCAAGTCCATTTCGGTTGGCCCGAGTTGATCCACGTCCGGGTCAAAGGCGGACAGACGAGATGGCCGGATGTCGAATGACATGCTCCGGCCACTCGACTCCCGAAACACCGGGGGTCTCATCGATGTCTCAAGGTTCCGGGCAACCGCAACTGGTGGGTCGACGTCGGTCAGGTGGTCGTGACTCGGTGCCACTGGGCCGAGTACGCTGGCGCGGTCAATGACTGCGTCCGACATAGTCCCCCCTATCGCCGACGCCCGACAGGCGCCGGTGCATGACGCACACGAAGCCGAGCCGTCGAAGATGGGACGATTGACAACGCGCTCAGGCGTCAGCGCAAATCCCATCGACGCGCACCCCGGAAATGGCCACCCGAGCCACCCGTCACCCACCGACCCCCCGGTGTGTAACGCTGCGAGTATCGGATAACGTGTCCGACGCGGTGACCGTAGCAACCGTACTTCAAAGTGTCAAACAATCGGCACGCACTGTGTCGATTATCCGAAAGTGGCGGCCGCGATGCCGGGCCCGCAATGCCATGTGAGGAAGAATGGCGAAGGTCTTCCGGCGGCGACCGGTCGTATACTTGTGGGTGGCGACCGGTGCTCCGACGCCATATCCTGCCGTACGGCACCGAATGCCATGAGGAACCCTATGAGCGACGACATTACGTTCGAACGGTTGCGCGACATCATCGCCGATACCCTCAAGGTCGATAAGGAAAAGGTTGTCCTGGAGGCGTCTTTTACCGACGACCTCAAGGCAGACTCGCTTGACCTTGTCGAACTGATCATGGCGTTCGAGGACAACTACGGGGTTGAGATCCCGGATGAAGCTGCCCAGCAGATCAGGACGGTTGCCTTGGCACTGGAATACGTGAAGTCTCACGGAACGCACTGAGGGCGGAACCGACCCCTGGGATCCTTAGCACCAAATGGCCTAGCCCCCGGGGTAGGCCATTTCGATTGGCGTGTCACATCGCCGTCTTGAGCTGGAAAATTCCTACCCGACACCCTGCCTCACCATGCCGACATCGGCTGGCGACGGCTGGGCGGTGACCACCTCGGAGAACGGGTTTTCACCCACTCCAAGTGCGAGGTTTTCTATCTGCACCCCAGAAATCTCTGCCCGCCAATGATTGAGCAGGTCATGCATGGTCCGTTCGAACGGGATCAAGGGTTCCCAGCCGGTCTGGGCCCGGAACTTGGCCGGATTGCAGACCAGGGACGGCACGTCCGGAGGACGAAGGCGTGTCGGATCCTCGCGGATCGTGAAATAGACCTGGCTGAACGCCGCGAGGGTGCGCAAGACCTCATCGACGCGCCGACCGGCGCCCGAACCGATGTTGTAGACCTCTCCGGGCACGCCACGGGTTGCAGCGAGGAAGTACGCACGGGCCATGTCCCGCACGTCCGTGAAGTCACGGACCGCGGACAAGTTGCCAACCTGAAGTTCCGGGATTCGCTGGTTTGCCTCGATTTCGGCAATTTGCCGCGCAAAGCGGCTTGCCACGAAATCCTCGCGCTGGCGTGGACCGGTGTGATTGAACGGTCGGACCCGGATTGCCTGCAGTTCGTTGGACGCGAAGTACTGGTACCCCATCATGTCCTGGGTCACCTTGCTGACCGCATACGGATCTGCCGGGCGCAGCATGACCTTCTCGTCCACCGGGTTTTCATCCGGCCGGACCATTCCATATTCGAGGCACGACCCGACGACCAGCAGACGGGCTGTCGGGGCATGGCGCAAGATTGCCCGGATGACGTTCAGCTGACCGACCGCATTGTCGAGCAACGTCCCCGTAGGATCATCGAACGACGCCGGGACAAACGCCTGCCCGGCCAAGTGGAAGACCACCTCAGGCTTGGCTTCCTGGATTGCCCGGTCGATGGCACCGGCGTTTCGAACATCTGCCTCGATCAACCGGAAACGGTCGGATGTGCGCGGGGCGTTTCCCGAACGGGCGGAGGAGCGCACGAGACCGAAAACCTCGGTTTCGGAACGTGCCAGGCAGTGGTCGGCAAGGTGGCTTCCGGCAAACCCGCCCGCGCCGGTAATCAGGATCCGCATCGCAGCCTCCTCGGCACTCCCGTAGTCGGGATACACCAATCGGTACATCCCGCCACCCGCCGCCACGTGGTGATCGTGTCAAACCGACCGATGCGCAAATCCCTCCGCCACTCGCCGCACTGCAAATGGCGGGGACACGTTCCGGTCGGTATCAGTGCGATGGTACGGCCGCTGGCGCGGGGAGACCGGCACCGGCTGCCAAGGTCGCGGCAAGGTCGGTCCGCTCCCATGGGAAGTCGTCACCGCCTCGCCTTCCAAAATGGCCGTACGCAGCGGTCTTGCGATAGATCGGTCGGCGGAGGTCAAGCGTTTGGATGATCCCGGCCGGCGTCAAGTTGAAGTGGCGCCGGATGAGCCCTTCGATCACCTCTTCGTCAACATGCTCGGTTCCGAAGGTCTCGAAACTGATCGAAACCGGATCGGCCACACCGATCGCGTAGGCCAGTTGCACCTCGAACCGATCTGCGAGACCGGCCGCCACGACATTCTTGGCGACATACCGGGCGGCGTAGGCACCAGAGCGGTCGACCTTCGTCGGATCCTTGCCCGAGAAGGCACCACCGCCATGGCGGGCAACACCGCCGTAGGAGTCGACGATGATCTTTCGTCCGGTGAGGCCAGAGTCTCCAAGCGGTCCGCCGATGACGAAGTTCCCGGTCGGATTGATGTGGTATTTCGTGCCCTCGTCAAGGTGCTTGGGGTCGATGATGACATCGACGACGTGGGCGCGGATATCCGCGCTGATCTGCGCCTGGCTGATCCCTTCGTCATGCTGCGTGGACACCACGACCGTATCAACCCTGACTGGCTTACCTTCGCAGTACTCGACGGTTACCTGCGACTTGCCGTCCGGACGCAGGTAGGGGAGTGCTCCGGACTTGCGGACTTCGGCAAGACGCCGGCAAAGGTCGTGCGCGTAGGCAATCGAAAGCGGCATGAGCTCCGGGGTTTCGTTGCACGCGAACCCAATCATCATGCCCTGGTCGCCAGCACCGACCTTGCGCTCCTTGGCCTGGACAACGCGTTGGCTGACACCGAGATCGATGTCGGCGGATTGCCCGGTGAGGCGCACCTCAATCTGCGCTTCGGGTGCCGAAGCGCCAAGTTCATGTCGCGTGTACCCGATGTCGGACAGGACCTGTCGCACCACTGCGCGGATCTCGCGTTCCGCCGGCAGAGGCGTGATCTCGCCATAGACAGCGACCCAGTCCCAATCAGGACTGGATTTCACCGACGACTCGCACGCGACGCGCGACATTCGATCACGCGATAGGCAGAGGTCCAGAATGGCGTCGCTGATCTGGTCGCAAACCTTGTCAGGATGCCCTTCGGTGACAGATTCCGATGTGAAGAGCAGCCGGGGGCTGCGCATGAAGGTCGTGCTCACCGTGCGTCTTTCCTTTGTCGCATCGCTTGGGTGTGGAACCGCAACCACTGCCCAGCATCTCCCGACTACCCAGAGAAGCACCCCTCATCACGCAGGTGCGTGATGAGGGGTGGTGCGCCGTGCGTTCGGACTACGTGCCTTCTTCCCAGGAGTTGATGTACTTGTCCTGCTCGGCAGTAAGGGTGTCAATCGTCACGCCGAGGGCATGCAACTTGAGGCGCGCGACCTCACGGTCGATGTCAAGTGGCACATCATAGACATGGGCGGTGAGGCCCTTGGCGTTCTTGACCATGTATTCCGCTGCCAGCGCCTGGTTTGCGAAGCTCATGTCCATCACTGACGCCGGATGGCCGTCACCAGCCGCGAGGTTGATGAGACGACCCTCGCAGAGGACGAAGATCTTGCGACCGTCTGGCATGAGGAACTCGTCGACGAAGTCGCGCACCTTGCGGTGGCTCACGCTCATCTCCTCGAGGCCAGGGAGGTTGATCTCCACATTGAAGTGGCCGGAGTTCGCAACCATCGCTCCGGTCTTCATGACCGCGAAGTGAGCCCTGTCGATGACATGGATGTTGCCAGTGACCGTCAGGAACAGGTCCCCCTCGCGGGCAGCCTCGGCAATCGGAAGGACCCGGTAGCCCTCCATGACCGCCTCGAGTGCGCGGGTCGGATCCACATCGGTCACGATCACGCTCGCGCCCATGCCTCGGGCGCGCATTGCGATCCCGCGTCCGCACCATCCAAAGCCACACACCACGATGACCTTGCCGGCAAGGAGGATGTTCGTCGCGCGGACGACCCCGTCAAGGGTCGACTGTCCGGTGCCATAGCGGTTGTCGAAGAGGTGCTTGGTAGCGGCTTCGTTCACCGCGATGATCGGGAACTGGAGAACATCATTCTTCTCCATCGCCTTGAGGCGGATGACCCCCGTCGTCGTCTCTTCGGTGCCACCGATGATCGTCTCGAAGAGGTCATTCCGGTTCTTGTGGATCTCGGCGACCAGGTCACATCCGTCATCCATCGTGATGTTCGGCTTGGTGTCCAGGACCTTGCTGATGTGACTGTGGTAGGTCGCCTCGTCTTCACCCTTGATGGCGTAGACCGAGATGCCGTGTCCGACGACGAGCGCGGCCGCGGTCTCGTCCTGGGTCGAAAGGGGATTCGACGCGCACGCGGTCACGTCGGCCCCGCCGGCCTTGAGGGCAATCAGGAGATTCGCGGTCTCGGTCGTGATATGCAGGCACGCGCCAAGACGGATCCCGGCGAACGGCTTCTCGCGTTCGAACCGGTCGCGGACCAAGCCGAGGACTGGCATGTCCTGCGCGGCCCATTCGATGCGCTGCTGCCCGCGGGTTGCGAGGCTGGCGTCCTTGATGTGATGCGGAACACTTGCGTTCGTCAATGGACTTCTCTCATTCTTTCAACGATGGCAATCGCCTCGCCGCGATGTGTCGGTGAGCAACCCCGCCACCGCGGCGCGCGCCAATCGGTTGGTCAGTGCGGTGCGCCCTGCGCATGGTGGACAGAACCGACGGGCGGATGAGCCGGGGTCACGTCATCGAACTGGGTCAGGTCGCGCAGAGCGCGATACCGGTCCACCAGTGCCTCGGGAGTGACCGAAACCAGTCGGTTCGTACTGAACTCCTCAACGGTGAATGACGCCACCACGCACCCATGAGCGATTGCACGCCGGAAGTTTGCCAGAGAATGGTCGCGCGTCTGGGCCAGGTGGCCGACGAACCCCCCGGCGAAACTGTCGCCCGCACCGGTCGGGTCCACGACATGGTCGACGGGAAAGGCCGGACACGTGAACATCCCCTCACGATGCACCAGGACGGCACCGTATTCGCCACGCTTGACGATCACCGCCTGCGGACCACTGCCGAGGATCTGCCTGGCGCCGACGAGGACGTTCGTCGCGCCGGTGTACTGCCGGATCTCCTCGTCGTTCATGAGTAGCACGTCAACGCGTGAGATCGCGTCATGCAGGACCGGCCGTGCGATGTTGATCCAGAGGTTCATCGAGTCGAGCACGACCAGGTCGGGCGCACGCACTTGGTCAAGCGCCTTGATCTGGAGCGCCGGATCCGTGTTGGCGAGGAACACATACCGCGCATCCCGGAAGTGGTCGGGAAGGTGCGGGTCGAACTGCGACAGGACGTTGAGGTCGGTGTAGAGCGTCTCCCGCTGGTTCATGTCTTCGTGGTACCGCCCGCCCCACCGGAAGCACTTGCCCGGAAGCGTCACCAATCCCGCGAGGTCGGCACCTCGTGCGGCGAGCATGTGGCGGTGGTCGTCTGGAAAGTCGTCACCGACGACGCTCACCAACTGTGCCTGCGATCCGACCACGCTGGCTGCCACTGCAAAATACGACGCGGAACCTCCAAGCACGTTTTCGACGCGGGCGGCGGGAGTCTCGACCTCATCAATCCCGACCGTTCCAATGCAAAGGATCGTCGCGGCGCTCATGGGTGCTCAAGGATCCTTTCAGTTGTGGGTCAGTCCACGTGGTCCGGCAAGGTTGCAAGGTGTCCCATGTCACTCACGGGTGGCTGGGCCCGACCCGCATTCTGCAACGAGTATCAAGATACTACAGTTCGTTTAGCGACTTTATTACGTTTCCAGCAGTTTCTTGCAAGGTTTTTGCCCCGCGATGCGTCCCGTCCAGCCACCTCACAGTTGATGGGAAGATCCCGGAGCTAGACGCGCGTGGGAAGGCACTGCCTACTGCAGGTACCGGCTCACGATCGGGCCGAGGCGCCGGCGAGTCGCTTCGGGAATGCGGTCCGGTGCGGTCATGATCGCCCCGTGCAGGGCTGATGCGCACGGGCACGTCCGGTCATGGCGCACGTGCGACACCGCCTCCGTGACGATCCTCTGCCCGGCGGCGACATTCGCCTGCAGGTTGCGGATAACCATTTCCACGGTCACCGCCTCCTCATTCTCGCGCCAGACGTCGTAGTCGGTCACGAACGCGAGCATCCCATAACAGATCTCGGCCTCGCGCGCGAGGCGTGCTTCGGGAATGGCGGTCATGCCGATGATGTCGATGCCCCATTGACGGAAGACGTGCGATTCAGCCCGCGACGAGAACTGCGGACCCTCGATGCACACATACGTTCCGCCGCGGTGGGCGGTGATCCCCGACCGACTGGCGACGTCGCCGAGCGACGCGGACAGGTGCGGACAGAACGGGTCTGCGAAACCGACATGCGCCACGATCCCATCGCCGAAGAATGTTCCGGGCCGGTGCATCGTCCGGTCGAATACCTGGTCCGGAATGACGACATCGCGCGGGGCGAGTTCCTCCCGCATGCTGCCGACTGCACTGACCGCGATGATCCATTGCACCCCAATGGACTTCAGGGCGTAGATGTTGGCGCGAACCGGGACCTCGGTTGGCAGGTACCGGTGACCTCGACCATGCCTGGCCAGGAAGGCCACCGGCATCCCGTTGAGGCGCCCGGTCACAATCGGATCGCTGGTGGGACCGAATGGTGTCTCCACTACGACCTCGGCGCGGTCCTCAAGGCCCGGCATGTCGTAGAAGCCGCTGCCGCCGATCACGGCCAGGCGCGCCGCGCCCCCGGATCCAAGCGCCACAGCGTGTGCGGAGTGGTCAGTCTGGGTCATCAGCGGTCCCCTTCAGGCATCGGCAGGAAGTACCCACAAGTATCGCCAACCGGGGACCGCCCGTCGCCATTCCCGATGCATGTCGTGCCCGATTGTTCGGGCCAGCAAGGTACCGTATTTGGGCCCGAGATACAGTGACTGGGGCCAAACGCCGGCCTACCTGGCTTGTGTGGAAGCCACCGCGCTGGCGAGAGCGGGTCCGAACGGCGGGTAGTGGACGCCGACCTCGGTGATGATGGCGGTCACGTACTTCGCCGGGGTCACATCGAACGCCGGGTGCAACGCATGCATTCCCGTCGGCGCGACCGGGTGGCCACGGAACGAGGTGACCTCGGCCGGGTCCCTCATCTCGATCGGGATCTCACGTCCTGACGCCAAGGACAAGTCAACTGTCGACGTTGGGGCGGCCACGTAGACCGGGATGCCATGTTCCCGGGCAATGATGGCCACTCCGTAGGTGCCTATCTTGTTCGCGACGTCACCGTTGGCTGCAATCCGGTCAGCACCCACGATGACCTTCTGGATCGCACCCTGCCCCATGAAGTGAGCCGCCATGCTGTCGGTTATCAGGGTGCTGTCGATGCCGGCTTCCATCAGTTCCCATGCAGTCAAGCGGGCTCCTTGCAGGAACGGTCGTGTCTCATCGACGAACACATGGAGCCGGACCCCCGCGCGGTGAGAAAGGAAGATGGGTGCCAAGGCAGTTCCCCACGCCCCAGTCGCCAACGCACCGGCATTGCAGTGGGTAAGCACCCCATCACCGGCGGAAAAGAGCGACATCCCGTGGGTTCCGATGGCGTGGCAAGAGGCTGCATCCTCACGCGAAATGGACAGTGCCTCGGCCTCCACCACGCGCCGGCATTCATCTGCGCCGGCACTGCGTGCCCTCAATGCCGATAGGCAACGGCGCATCCGGCCGATTGCCCAGAAAAGATTGACGGCCGTCGGCCGGGTGGTGGCAAGGTCAGCGCACGCATCCTCCACGAAAGCATGGAACCGGGACGAGTCATCAGGTGCCTCGTGTGCCGCGAGTGCCACCCCCATCGCAGCCGCGATACCGATCGCCGGCGCACCGCGGACCTGCATCGTCCGGATTGCCGAGGCGACCGTCTTCCAACTCCGGGCGACGACGACGTCAACAACATGCGGGAGTCGGGTCTGGTCAAGGATTGCCACGTTCGGGAGATCAGCTGGACCAGCCGGCGAGTTCCAGACAACGGCGGCATATCCGGCCGTCAGTCCATCACTCGGAACGGAGGTGTCTTCGGCCATCGGCAGCATCCTTCCAGGTGGACATCGCTTTGAGAGAGGTCGTTTCGACCGGAGGAAGCCCGGTGTGCGTGCCGGTCAGTACGTAATCAGGGAATGGATCGAATGGCCGGCAAGCCGTCCTCGCCCACCTAGGAACCCCAGTTCGATGACAACCGACACCCCGACGACAATCCCGCCGAGACGCTCAACCAGCGCAATCGTCGCTTCCAGGGAACCGCCAGTCGCAAGCACATCGTCAACGATCAGGATCCGTTGGCCCGGAACGATCGCGTCGTCATGCAGTTCAAGCGTGTTCCGGCCGTACTCGAGTTCATAGGACTGAGAGATCACGTGGGCGGGCAACTTGCCGGGCTTGCGAACGGGTACGAAACCGGCATGCAGGTCCAGGGCGACCGGGGCGGCGAAGATGAACCCGCGGGATTCGACCCCTACGACCAAGTCGACCAGCAAACCGCGATAGGCACGGGCGATGCCGTCAATCACGTCGCGGAATGCCTCCCTATCCCGGATCAAGGTGGTGATGTCCTTGAACAGGATGCCGGGCTGAGGAAAGTCCGGCACGTCTCGGATCAGGGAACGCAGACGGGTCTCGCGGGCATCTGTTGTCATGGCGGGCAGATTGTTGCATGCCAGTCCGTCATTCACATGGCGATCCATCGGCCTTTTTGATCGTGACAGTCGGGAGACCGTCCGCGTCGACGGCTGTCACAATGGATGGAAGGGATTGCCAGTCCCCGCGCGAACGATCCCGAGGTGATGCTGATGACCAAAAAGACTGCCCTTCGCTTCCGCAATCAGACCCGCCGAAGCATGATCCAGTTCGCAGGGTGGACCGCCGCCGCTGGAACCCTTGCCGCATGCGGGATATCGCTTCGCGACGGAGCATCGGGAAGTGACGGCAGTCGCCCCCCGGAAGACGCCTGGAGTGGCTTGACGAAACCGGGTCCGAACCGCATGCAGGCAGTCGTGCCCGCCACTGACCTGGCTGTCGGTCCGAACCGGTTCACCCTTGGGATCCTGCACTTTCCGGATGGTGCGACCGAGCCCCAACGATTGGACGATGCCGACCTGCGCCTGCAGTTCTTCTTCCCGATAGAACCACAAGCCACAAAGGTCGGTCAGGTCATCACCCCGACCTACCGATGGGTGGATACGAAGGGCAAGGGTCTCTACGTTGCGTCAGTCGACTTCGACCGCAGCGGGATGTGGGGTGTGCAGGTCACCGGGACCGTTGGCGGCACGGAACTGGATCCGGCGCGGACGCGGTTCCCGGTCAAGGTCAAGCCTGATACTCCCGGCATCGGGTCGCCGGCCCCGCGCAGCAAGAACCTGACCGCACGCGACGTGACCGACATCAAGCACATCGACAGCGGGGTCACACCCAATGACATGCACGATCTGACGGTCGCGGATGCGATTGCCCTAGGGAAGCCAACCGTGGTGATCTTCGCAACGCCCGGATTCTGCGTCACCCAGACGTGTGCCCCAATGGTGAACGAGATGCAGGCCTTGAAGAAATCGCTTTCCGGCAGCGCGTCATTCATTCACGTGGAAATCTTCAAGGACCCTCCTACCCGGACGCCATTCGAGACGGTGACGGAATGGGGGCTCACGAGCGAACCGTGGGTCTTCCTTATCGACAAGTCAGGGAACATCGCCGCGAAGTTCGAAGGCCCAGCCCCGAAGGACGAGGTAGAAGCAGCGATCAAGCGCCTCCTATGACCTCCAAGGTCGCCCAAACGAACCGCCTCTAACTTCCGCGATTGCCCTCGCAAAACTCGCGTGTGTAGGCGCTAACGTCTGTTAACACCCCAGCGAACGAGGATTCAGCAGTCCCCGGCTGATTCAGTGAGACCGCCGAGGAGACTGCCTCGACCTGCCGCGCAAGACGTCGACGAGTTTCCAAACTCGCCTCTTCAAGCCCTAAAGTCTGTTAACACGCATGAGCGGTCCAGTCGTTACTCGGGATCGGCACCAGAAAGCGCGTCACCGTCGAGACGGAAGGTATGCCACTCCTCAAGGTTCTGGGCACCCCGCCGAAGGTAGAACGCTATCGCCGGTTCGTTCCAGGTGAGCACCCTCCACTCCATGCGCCCACATCCGCGCGCCCGTGCCTCCATAACGCATGCATCGAACAGGGCCTTGCCGGCTCCCACGCCTCGGTGTTCGGTGAGGACGAAGATGTCCTCGAGATAGAGCAAGGGCTTCGCCAGAAAACTCGAATACGTCATGAAGAAAAATGCGTATCCGGCAACAACACCGTCTACTTCAGCGAGGCGAACTTCGAACCGGGGACGCTCGGAGAACGCGTCCACCACGAGGCGTGCCTTTGCGTCGGGATCAGGACGGTCAAGGTTCTCATAGTCGGCAAGCGCATCGATCAGTCCGACGAATGCAAGGCCGTCTTCGGGAAGCATCTGCCGGACGATGACGGTAGGCGACGTTGGCGTGATGTTCATGGGGGATGATCGTAAAGGTTTGCACGACTCGCGATCAGCCACAGTGGGTGCTCAGACGGTCGCGAAGGCCCATCAAGGCAGGAGCGGCACTCCCTGAGGAACGCTCACCACACCCCGAGGACACGCAGCGTCGGACCGAACAGCGCCATCCCAATGAACGCGAGGATTGCAAGCATCAACAGCTGGAAAGCAAGGCGGGCGGCGATCCACCCAAGGCCGAACCCGAACCCCGTTGCGAACGGTCCGGGTTCGCGCCGATCAGAAGAAATCGATCCGGACCGCGAATACCACTGCGGGCTTGCCACGTACACGGGCCGTGATGGCGAACTCCCGGGCAACGGCAAGACCCCGTCCCGCTCCCGCGCACTGGCCGCGGATGGTGCCTGCATGAGTTCGAAACGAGGCGCTCCAAGCGCCGTGCCGCAACGGTCGCAGAACGATGCCCCCGGTCGGGGAAGGGTCAGGCACTTGACACATGGCGCACCGGGACGCATCGGCGGAGGTGCGCGTCGCGGTGCCCCCATCCGAATGCCGTCAGGCACCTTCGTCTCCCGGATGCCCGCTATCCATGCCCATGTCCACCCATCCCGAACGAGTGCTCGTACGCGAGTGCAAAGAGATAGCTCAAGGGTGTTGGGGAGGTTGACGACGCTGCCCAGTCAGGATCCGGTGCAGATGCACGTGTCCCCTGCAAGGTGTCCTTGAGGAAATCGGTCATCTGCGCCCAAGCCTTGCCTTGCGCACCACCGGCAGCAATGCCGGCGGCGTCATGGACGAATGCATGGGGCTCACCGTCGTACACCGAGACCGTGTTGCGGACCCCCGCCTCCGTCAAGCCCTTCCGGAACGCTTCAACCTGATCAAGTGGGATAGTGGTGTCGGCACCTCCGAAAATCCCAAGTGTGGGTCCGCGCAACACCTTCAGTTTGGCAGGGTCGGTTTCTGGTGACCCATAGAAGACGACCGTCGCGGCCATCACCGGGTTGTGCAAACTGTAGAAAAGTGACGCTCTGCCTCCGAAGCAAAAGCCAGCGGTTGCGACGCGAGCGCTATCGGCGTCCGGTTGCGCCTTGATCCAGGCGACCACCGAGTCAAGGTCGGCGTTGATGTCCTCCGGACGTGTGGTGATGGTCTGGTAGATCGCACGAGGAATCCATTCGGTCGTCTGACCCCGCATCGTGTCGGGTGCGACCACGATATACCCCTCTTTTGCAAGGAGGTCTGCCTTGCCCACTATGCTCGCGTTCAGGCCGTAGAACTCATGGATCATGATCACGACTGGACGGGGACCGGCGCCCGTGGGTCGGGCGACATATGCTCGCACTGGAGGCGAACCCCCGGCACCCGCTATTGTCACGTTGGTCACCGCCGAAAGCCGGTCACCACCTACTGCGTAGTCGAAGGCTACCGATCCCACAAGACCAATGACGACGGCAGCCAGAACGGCAATTCCCCATGTCAAAATGCGTCGAGCCACTCTCACCAAATCCTCCGTGTGCCACGTTGACGCTGCACGCTCATTGTTGCAAAGCGTACCGGCACAGTGGCGGGACTAAACGTGTCGGACGAACGGCGTGCGGCCCTGTTATGGTAGGGGGTTGCTAGGTCCCAGGGAGTTACGGACTCCAGTCGGGTGGCGACCGTGCCTCCCCGCAAGCAGCAAACCCGGGCCCATAGCTCAGCGGTTAGAGCGACTCCCTCATAAGGAGCAGGTCGCAGGTTCAAATCCTGCTGGGCCTACCCGGACCCCCTCCCCGCAACGTGCACGCTACGATTGAAACCGAGGGAACCTGCTCGTAGCAGCGCAGCCCTTACGACGCGTTAGCGCGAGGTGAAGCCGAAGTGCAAAGTCTGGCAAGAACGACTATCACGGTCATCGTCACGGGACTTAGCCTGGCGATACTCATCATGGCAATCGTGGGTGTCGCAACTGCCGGACTGCTTATCTTGGGTATCGCGTTGATCGGGACGAGCGCATTGATGCTTTTCCGCCACACGCGCGACCTGTCTGGCAAGACGCCATCATGGCAACCAATCACTGTCGAACCCCGTCAGCGTCGCCAGCGTCCATCGTCTAAGCAACCCCAAGTCATCGAGGGCGTAACCAAGGAAGCCGAGTAGCGCAGGACCGGTCCGAATGGGAAATGGCATGAGACTGTTGGTCGTAGGCGGAACCGGGACTATCGGGGTGGAAGTCGTGAAACTGCTCGAGACTCGTCACGACGTTGTTGTGGCAAGCCGTACCTCGGCACTGCGTGTCGATATCAGGGACAGCGCCTCGATTGACCAACTCATCTCAACGGTCGGACCGATAGACGGGGTGGTTTCGTGCGCTGGAAGCACGAAATTCGGCATGTTGGATGAGCTTTCCACGGAGGACATTGCCGAAAGTCTCGCGAACAAGCTCATGGGTCAGATTGCCTTGGCAAGGGCGTCAGTACCCGCCATCCGTGACCGCGG
>CAMDTO010000010.1 GCA_945907765.1 Thermoflexus hugenholtzii JAD2
GCGCAACACCGGTAGGCTTTCCTCAAGGGGTACGCTCAGAAGGTGACACGTCCCTGCGTATCCCGGGCCTCTGAAAAGGGTGAACCCAAGTGACCCAGCAACCGCAACCACCACTCGAAATCGCGCCTACACCGCCTCCACGTGACCGCAGCTTGCGAGCACGAATGCGCCGTATCCCCGGTGGGTCCGGATTGGCAATTGCTCTCGGCGCAATCCTGTTCAGTAGCGCGGTCCTCGTTCCGCTGTCCTTTGATGGGATTACCCGGACGACCATCGCATTCGGCGGGCCACCCGCCCTCACGCTTGCCGTGACGATGACCGGCCGAACCATCACCCCGTCCGAAATCCATGTGCCACGTGCTTCCGCCGTACGAGTCGAAGTCAAGAACCTCGACGGGCCTCGCGACGGGCACCGGTTGAAGACCTCAGGGCAGCAATATGACGTTGACATCGCCGTATGGGGTGGCCTTACCAAGTCCGATACATTCCTCACCGCACAGAAGCCCGGCAGGTATCCACTGATTTGCAGCATCAGGGGACACGTCTCCGAGGGGATGGTCGCGGTCCTGGTGGTCGACTGACGCACGCGGATTTGGCCCGACGAAGGGCTTGTCCGGGCCTTCCACCGATAGAATCCGGAAACGTCACTCCGGCGGCCATCCACGCAAGAGGCAAGCCCACTGAGGCAAACCCCGTGGGGGCCGTCGGAGCCTGCATATCAACCCAGGGAGAGACCGTGTCCTCACGTGCCTACAACATTGGCCTGGTCGGCGCCACTGGTCAGGTCGGCAAGGAGTTCCTGAAGATCCTGAACGAGGGTGTACGTCCAGGCCTCCGTGTCAACGAACTCCGTCTCTTCGCCTCCGAAAGAAGCGCCGGCCAGACCCTTTCATGCCTTGGCAAGCCTTGGAAGATCGGTCTTGCTTCACCCGACCCCGAACTGTTCAAGGGACTTGACTTCGTGCTCACCGCCATCGGGGACGATCTGGCAAAGACCTACGGGCCCGCGATTGCACGGTCCGGTGCACTGAATGTCGACAAGTCAAATGCGTGGCGGATGCATCCCGATGTCCCGCTTGTGGTGCCCGAGGTCAACCCAGACGCTGCCCGGGAACACTTCGGGATCATCGCCGGACCCAATTGCTCGACGACCCAAATGGTGGTTGCACTGTGGCCCCTGCATCAAGCCAATCCGATCCGCCGGGTACTCGTGGACACCTATCAAGCCGTGAGCGGTACCGGCTGGCGCGCCGTCGATGAACTGCGCAACCAGACCTCAGCGGTTGCATCCGGTGAGCACCCCGAAGCGTCTGTGTACCCGCATCCGATCGTCCAGAACCTCATCCCTGAAATTGGCGGATGGCGCGAAGGGGGTTACTTCAGCGAGGAACTGAAGATGATCGACGAGACGCGCAAGATCATGGGAATCCCTGACCTCGCCGTCCAGGCCACGTGCGTCCGCGTGCCCGTCATGGTCGGTCACAGCGAAGCGGTTCACATCGAGTTCGAGCACGAGATGGACCCGTCGGACGCCCGTGAGATCCTTCGCCGCACGCCCGGCATCATTGTCATCGACGATCCCAAGGAACATCGGTACCCGACACCGGTCACGACAGCAGGTCTCGACCCCGTCTATGTCGGGCGGATCCGTCGCGACCCGTCACACAAGCGCGGTCTGTCGATCTGGGTCGTCGCCGATAACGTCCGCAAGGGAGCCGCCCTGAACGCCATCCAGACCTTTGAGTTGGTTGGCAGGAATGGCTGGTTCCGCGGAAATCGCGACCAGCGTGATCCCTTCGAATCCCTCGACACCCACGTCGGTCTACCGACGACTGCCTGACGCGTGACGACACCGTCAGCACGTGACCCGCGCAAGAACCACGGCGATGCCCCGCGCAACGGGCATCCTCGGGGCCGCGCCGTTCCCCGACCGGCGGCTGTTCGCGATCGACACGCTCCGAGTACCGGATCCATCCCGGTCCGTGGTCGCATCTCACCTGCGCCAGCAGACCCAAGCGTCGACCGGAATGCAATTCCGAGATCAGTCAGCAGGAATGACCGTGTCCTGATTTTGGCAATCGGTGACGTCCACGGTGACTTCGGTCCGCTGTTTCGCGCCACTGAGGCCGAACCGTCAGCGGTCGTGCTCCTTCAAGTCGGCGACCTCACCGCCGGGAAACCGGGGAGGGAACTCCGTCCAGACGACGACCCTCGCACCCTTGGTGACTTGACGATCCCATTGGTCTGGGTGCATGGGAACCACGAACACTGGGACCTATTGGCTCCGACAGGAGACGGAAACGCCGCACAAGTGCCCGGCCATCACCTCTTCCCTGGCACCAGGTACATCGTTGCCGGTACCGGGATCAGCGTGGTCGGACTACCAGGAAACTACGCGCCGACTTGGTTCAATCACTCCAAGCCCTTCGCCGGCGACCGTGCCCGTCACTTCAATCGAGACGACGTCGACGCGATGGCCCGGAACCCCTACCCGAACATCTTGCTCATGCACGAGGCCTTCCGAGGCCAGGCGCCCGGGAGGATCGGCATCTTGGGTATTCCGGTGCTCGCCCAACTTGTGCAGGAACTCCGCCCGGCACTTGTGCTCACCGGCCATCACCATCTCTTCGGCGTCGGTGGCATCGGGTCGACCCTCGCAATTGGCCTGCCAACCGCACAGGAAGGCTACCTTCGGCTGTGGTTCGAGCGGTCCGGGGCCCTGGGAGAGTGGGAACTCGTTACTTGGCCGTCCGAAGGCGAGTACTTGAAAGACAATTCCATGAATGGGTCGGCGCCGTCAGGTCGTTCCGAGACGTTGAGCGACTCCTTCTCGTCCAAGGCGCAGTCAACCCTCGACCAGGACGACCAATGAGTGACTGTGCCTCCGACACGTACCGTCACGCACGCGATCAAGATGGCCTGGGTCAGCTGGGTCGGAGGATTGCAAGATGAACCCTCAGCTCCTGGCTGACGGGGCACTCCTCTCCCTCTCCCTTTGCCTGGATCTTGGCATCGTGAACCTCGCCATCATCCGGACCGGGATCGTTCGTGGTGCGGTCCCAGCGTTCCTGATCGGCCTGGGTTCGTGCTTTGGAGACATCATCTGGGCGGGTCTGTCCGGCGCGGGCATCGCCGCGCTCTTGCAATTCACGATCGTCCGATGGGTTCTCTGGCTAGGCGGTACCGCCGCCCTTCTCTACCTGACGTGGCAGATGGTTCGGCAGGCCATCGCCGCATCGACACCAGAACCCGCGCCGGTCGGGCCAGCAACTGGAGATCGTGAAGCCGCGTCACCGTCACGCGATGGCCGGATTGGAAGGGTTCTTGCACTGGTCGGCCCTTCGACGGGTATCGGTCGGGATTTCCTTGACGGACTCCTGCTCGCACTCGCATCACCAACGGCAATCGTCTGGTTCGCCGCTGTTGGTGGCAGCCTCATTGCCTCGTCAGTCGGGACTGCCACGACCCTCGATCTCGCGTCGTTCTACACCGGGTTCTTCCTTGCGGGGTTGGGGTGGTCCTTGGCAGTCGCGATTGGGGCCGCGGTCCTCGGCCGGGCACTCGGACCTGCCCTCGTCCGGATGACTGCAATTGCATCCGCCGCCCTCTTCGTCTACTTTGCATGGCGCGTCTTCATGTCGGGCATTGAAACACTCATCTAGCGACCCCATGCCTCCTAAAGCTGACCGCACCAGACACCGGAAGAGGAACACACCGTGGCAGCAATTGACACCGTAACCGCGCACCTCGCAGGCACCCAACACACTCCCCGCCCCGAACATCCACGCCCGGACTGGCAGCGGTCCGACTGGATGAACCTCAACGGTGTCTGGAAGTTTGCCTTGGACCCAGAGAACCGTGGGGAACACCTACGGTGGTACAAGGTTCCACATCCGGAGGTCGCCCACGCCTCGGGTGACATGGAGTTTCCATTCACCGACCACATCGCGGTACCGTTCCCCTGGGAAAGCCCGGCTTCCCTCGTCCACCGGCCGGACTATGTCGGGGTTGCGTGGTACCAGCGGGCCGTCACGGTTCCATCCGATTGGCAAACCAGCGACACCCAGACTGGTGGATCAGCATGGCGGATACGGCCATGGTTGATCTTCGGCGCGGTTGACTGGGGTGCAAAGGTCTGGGTTGACGGGCGGCTTGTTGCCGAACACCACGGTGGCTACACGCCGTTCGAGATAGACCTCGGAAGCCATGTCACTGCTGGCCGGCCGTTCACCCTCAACGTCCGCGTCTATGACTACACTGACGCAGCGACACCGGTTGGCAAGCAGACCAAGCGATGGTACACCTATTCCTCTGGCATATGGCAGACAGTGTATGCAGAGGGACGGCCGAACGTTCATGTCCACCGGGCGGTGGTAACGACCCCCCTTGATCCGCAACCCCATGCCATCTTCGATCTCGACATCGCGACACCGGCAACCGCGGACGGTACACCCGCGTCCGTCACCGTCACGTCGGTGGACGGTGCATTCGTCCCGGTCACCGTTTCCTTTGCGACACATGGGGCAATGACGCGCCTCGTCGTCCCGGTGACACCAGATGGCGCACGACTGTGGTCACCCGAAGCACCCCACCTCTACGACGTCCGGCTATCCGTTGCGACAGGAGGCCAACAAAGTGACAGCATCGCGACCTATTTTGGGATCCGCGAAATCACCACGGGGTTCTGGGATGGAAGACCCTACGAATACGTCCTGCTGAACCGCCGCCCGGTCTACCTTCGTGGGGCACTTGATCAGGCCTTTCACCCGGACGGCGTCCACAGTTACCCGTCCGACGACACCATCCGTCGCGACATCGAGGATGCCAAGCGTCTCGGCTTGAACATGCTGCGGTGTCACATCAAGATCAACGACCCTCGGTACTACTACTGGGCGGATCGGCTTGGCATGACGATCTTCTACGACTTCCCGTGCACGATGGTCGACTCGGCTGTCGCGCGTGCCAACTGGGAAACCACTTTCCGGGAGGCGATCGTCCGGGATCAGTCGCACCCGTCGATCATCGCGTGGATCCTCTTCAACGAAACGTGGGGACTGGAGAACCATCACACCGCCGACGGTCGCGACTGGGTCCTCGATATGGTCCACCTTTGCAAGTCCATTGATCGGACCCGTCTGGTCGAAGACAACTCGCCGTGCCTCTACGACCATGTGGTCACTGACCTCAACACGTGGCACTTCTACCTCACCACGTGGGACCGGGCGCGCGCCCATGTGGAACGGGTTGTTGCGGAAACCTACCCCGGGTCAGGGTTCAATTACGTCAGCAGCAAGTTTGGCGGTGACGCAACGCCCTACGTCCAAACCACCGCACCACTCCTGAATAGTGAATATGCTGGACTTTCGGCAAGGCAGGGCGAAAAGGACATCGCCCACTCATTCCGTTTCCTGACCACCGACCTGCGCCGCCACGACAAGATCTGCGGCTACGTCTACACCGAACTGACCGACATCGAATGGGAACACAACGGTCTCATCAACTACGACCGCGCCCCAAAGGTGTTTGGCTATGACGCGCATTTTCCGGGAATGTCGGTCGCCGACATCAACGGCGCCGATGTGGTCGGGTTCGACGCGCCACCGGTTCAGGTCGCCGAACCCGGAGCGACGATCACGCTTCCGGCGTTCGTGTCGCACTGGAACCACATTGCCCTTGATCAACCTGTGGTGCATTGGGCGGTTGACCTGACCGACATTGATGGATCGCCTCATTCAGGCGTGCAATCTGGCGACCAATCGGTCTCGCTTCACCCCTATACCGTGACCAACCTTGACCCGATCAAGGTCACCATGCCGGCAACTCCGTCAGTGGTGACCATCCGGCTGTGGCTTGCTGATGCAAATGGCACCGTTCGGGCAAGAAATTACACCCAGTTGGTGGTCAAAGCGGGGGCTTCCCAGTCAAGGGATGCGTCTCACACCGCGATTACCTGGCGCCTTGTCCCGGGAGAATTCACGGACTCAAGCTGGCCCGAGGCACGAGTCGCCCCGGGCGGGCACAAGTACGGCGCTGCTGGGGCGGGCTACGTCGAATATGTAGTCGCCATGCCTGCCAGTACGGACGCATCCCGGGCGCAGTCGCTGACGGTGCGTTTCGAGGCGGGCTCGCGCACCGCCGCCACTCGTCGGGGATGGCACGACTACCGCTACTTCCAGGGAACCGACTATCCACAGACCCGTGAGACCGCCCGCGCATCACGCATTCGTGTCTCGGTGAACGGGGTCGATATCGGCGAAGTGACCGCTCCCGACGACTTCGCCGACGCCCGAGGCATTCTCAGCATCCTCGACCAACCTGAGTGGGAATACGCGTCCGCAGGCACAATCCTGGAAGCATCCGCTGACGCTCGGACACTGTCTGCCATCATGAAACATGCAACCGATGGTGTCCTTCGTGTCCGTTTCACCGTTCCAGCCGGGCCAAATGCCAACGGCATCAACCTGTATGGCTCGGCACGGGGCGCCACGTTACTTGCACCTACCATCCGCTTGACCCTCGGCTCCCACTGAACTCGCGATACGGAACCAACGCATGAAACGACTCATTACCGGGGGGGCCGGGTTCATCGGCAGCAACGCCGTCGCGCGGTCGCTCGACCGGGGCGAAGAGGTGGTCGTGATCGACAACCTCTCGCGCCGGGGAGCGCACGTGAATCTCTCGTGGCTCACCACGCACCCGAACGCGAAGGCGTTGGCCTTCCACGAGGTTGATATTCGTGACGACCGAGCGGTGACCACGGTCTTCAATGCACATCCCGACGTTGACGTCGTCATCCACCTTGCCGGGCAGGTCGCGGTCACCACTTCGGTTCTGGATCCGCGTGGGGATTTCGAGGCAAACGCCCTCGGCACCCTGAACGTCCTTGAAGCGGCGAGACATCATCGCGGACTCCGCGCCTTTCTCTACAGTTCCACCAACAAGGTCTACGGTGGCCTCGAACGCGTCGGTGTCACCGAGGCCGACGGCCGGTACCAATTCCGCGACGCACCACTCGGCATTCCTGAGACGTACCCCCTCGACTTCCATTCGCCGTATGGGTGTTCAAAGGGCGCCGCCGATCAATACACCATCGACTACGCACGGATCTACGGGCTGCCCTCGGTCGCTCTCCGGCAATCTTGCATCTACGGTCCCCGCCAACTTGGTGTTGAGGATCAGGGGTGGGTCGCCTGGTTCACCATCGCGGCGGTGACCGGGCGTCCGATCAGCATCTTCGGGGATGGAAAGCAGGTCCGCGATGTCCTGTACGTTGACGACCTGCTTGATGCCTACGATGCAGCGGTCCGAAAGATCGATACGATCCGAGGCACCGCAATCAATCTCGGTGGTGGGCCGGAGAACACCTTGGCCATTGGCGAGGTCCTTGCACATATCGGACCCCGTATTGGCAAAACCGTCCCAGCCAAAAATGCCGACTGGCGTCCGGGTGACCAGCGTGTGTTCATCGCCGACATCACCCGCGCCCGGCAGGTCCTTGATTGGGCACCTCGCGTCAGCGTGACCGAAGGGCTTGATCGCCTTCTCGCATGGGTCCAGGCGAACCAGGAACTCTTCGGCCTCAGTTGAACCGCCCCACGCGCAGGACCAAGTACCGTTCCTGAGGGAACTGATACGTACGTCAGGTATTGTGTGAAGGGATCAGGGTGACCGCTCCCTGTTCCCTCCTACCCCGACGATGCCAGAACCCCGGCCCGCTTTGCCACCAGGAATCCGCCTTGACGGCGGTTCGCCACGACGCGCCTACCAGACAATGGGAGCGCATCCGGCCCCGGTCGGATCGGACGATGGCACAAGGTTCGCGGTCTGGGCCCCGAACGCGCATGCGGTGTCCGTCGTCGGCGATTGGAATGCCTGGCAGTCGCCGGGCCACGTGCTTGCATTCGATCGGGCCAGCGGTATCTGGACTGGGTTCATCCCGAACATCGGCCATGGCGCTCCCTACAAGTACGCCGTCTCGGGATCCGATGGGGTGATCACCTTCAAGGCCGACCCATTCGCGTTCGCGAGTGAACTTCGTCCCAACACGGCGTCGCGAGTTTGGGGTCCGTCTCCCGAACCTTGGAACGACGCCCCATGGGTTGCATCCCGACCGTACATCCAGGCCCCGAACCGTCCCATCTCGATTTACGAGTGCCATCTTGGTTCGTGGCAACGGTCACCCGAAACACCTCATCTCCCGCTTGGGTACCGTGAACTTGCCCGGCAGCTGGCTCCTTATCTCAAACACCTTGGCTATACCCACGTCGAATTGCTTCCGGTGACCGAATACCCGCTGGATGAATCCTGGGGCTACCAGGTCACCGGCTACTTTGCGCCGACGGCAAGGTACGGCACGCCGGATGACTTCCGGTACTTCGTGGACCATCTGCACCAACACGGCATCGGCGTCATTCTCGACTGGGTCCCCGGACACTTCTGCAAGGACCGGCATGGACTTGGCCGGTTCGATGGCACCGCGCTGTTCGAGCACGGAAGCCGCGTCCGTGGAGAACATCCGGTCTGGGGAACCTATCAATTCGACTTCGGGAGGCCGGAGGTCCGGACATTCCTGCTCGCCAGCGCACTTTATTGGCTAGAGGTTTTTCATATTGATGGTCTCCGGGTCGATGCCGTCGGATCGATGGTCTGGCTTGATCACGGGCGTCCGCACGATCAATGGGAACCAAATGCGTGGGGACGCACCGACCATCCCGAGGCGGTCGACTTCCTGCGCCGACTGAACCGCCTGGTCCACCGTGAGGTGCCCGGTGCCCTGATGTTTGCCGAAGAGGCAACGACTTACGAGTGGGTCACGCGTCGCGACATTCCCGCGGCACGATCGCGAACACGACCCGTTGACAGGCCGGTTGACGCTATCACTCCTGCCCCGGTTATCCCGGCCGAGCCGGCCTTTCGCAGGTCAGGCGGCGACTCGCTGGGGTTCGATTACAAGTGGAACATGGGTTGGATGCACGACACCCTCAACTACTTCGAGGCACCCCAGGGCACTCGCGCCGGATTTGCCGAGAACCTCACGTTCCCAGTCTGGTACGCATTCGACGAACGGTTTGTCCTGCCTCTCTCGCACGATGAGGTCGTCCATCTCAAGCGCGCCCTCCTGACCAAGATGCCTGGTTCCGACCCCGATCGCTTCGCCGGATTGCGCGCCCTGTTCGCGTACCAATACGGACACCCGGGCAAGAAACTGCTCTTCATGGGTTCCGAATTCGGCCAGTGGGGCGAATGGGCCGAAGGTCGCAGCCTCGATTGGCACCTTCTCGAGTTCGCAGGAACCGGTGGCACCCAAACTCCGCTCCACCGTGGCATGCAGGAATTGGTTCGTGCCCTCAATCGCATCCATCAGGCCTACGGTGCCATGCACGCCCTCGACTCGCATCCCGAAGGATTCCGGTGGCTCCGCGCGGAAACCGCATCGCTCGGAGTGATCGCATTCGCCCGCCTTGGTGCGACAAGTGACCCACCAGTGGTGGTGGTGTGCAACTTCTCTTCGGAGGCAGTCGCATCACTCGCGGTTCCGGTCCCGAAGGGCGGCCGTTGGGAAGAGATCCTCAACACCGAAGATGTGGCCTTTGGCGGCTCCGGCACCGTGAACAGGGAAATCCTGCCAGCACGTGTGCGGTCCCGTACCGTCGTGACGCCGTTCGCATCGGATGCGGCACCACCGTGGCGAACGCGCAAGCGCTCGAACGAAGCAGTGATCACGATCGCTGCCAACTGCGTCAGCTTCATCGCGCCAGTGGGGCGGAAGCGCGTGGGGCGGTAGCCGCCGAACTACGAAATTGGTGACGGCATAACTGGAGGCACTGTTCCAGCCGCAAGTGCGTCGTACCACGCCTCGTACGCGTCAATCGTCCGTTCCGGATCGAACACCACGCGCGGGTCCTGCTTGGGGACGAGATAGCGCTCCCGGTCGTTGAGAACCCGCACCAAGGCATCGGCGAGCCCCTGCCAATCGTGCGGACGTACAAGTTCACCCATTCCGGTGGTCCTGATCGAAACCCGGACGCCTGGAAGGTCCGAGGTAACGGCGGGCGTACCGCAGAGCATCGCCTCGTTCTGCCACATCCCCCACGATTCCGTCGAGTTGGTTGATGGTACCGTCGCCACGTCGCACATCCGGTAGAAGTTGGGCATGTCGGCCGGATTGACATTCCCAAGGAAGGTCACCCTGTCGCGAACCGGAGCCAGCAAACCCTGGCATTCGTCAAAGAATGTTTCGCCTCGGACCTGCGCAAACTCACCTGCGAACACCACGTGCGCGTCGGGAACCGACGCCAGGACGCGGGGAATGGCACGTAGCAAGACGTCCCCGCCCTTGTCGGCCGCAAAACGGCCGGCGAAGCCAATGATCCGGCGCCCGTCAAGACCCAATCGCGTCCGCCATGCCTGAGCTTTGGCATCGTCGGGTGTCCCAATCGTGATGGGCGGGAACACCGTGCGCAGCTTGGACCGATTGTGCGAGAGGAAGCGCGAATACGCCGCGTAGTCCTGGGAATACGAGATGATCAGGTCCGCAAGTTCACCGGCATACCGAAGTTCGGTGTGCATGGCAGCGGTGATTGCATCATTGAGTAGGCCGAATGGGAGATAGATATCACAGTGGTGAGTGAAGATGACTGGCTTGCGCATCGCACGCGCGATCCTGGTGGAGATATACGCGTCCAGCAATCCAGGCACGTGACGATGGAAGATGTCGTGATCCCGGAGCAATCGCTGGAGGTCGTACCAGAACAGGGGCATGACCACCCCTTTGCGGAAACCAAAAAGGACCCGGCTCCGGACCACCTGCACGCCACCCACGGTCTCGCGCAACGGCAGACCCGGGTCGTGATGCGAGGCCAGGATCGTCACCTGATGACCGCGACGGACAAGACCCTCTGCAAGCCGTTGCGCGTAGATGGTCATGCCACTGATGTACGGGAGGTAATACCCCGTGAACATCAGGATTCGGTGTCGACGTCGTGAAGGCACAGTGGAATTCATTCGGATGCCATGGGGCCGGTCACAAGGCGGTTCACCGCCCTCGGTGGCGCGCCTGCAACGATACGCAGAAGCCACCCTGACGAAGGCACGGGGTCAGCGTCGACGACCGACGATGATGATCCGTGGACTGCCATGCCTGAACGGTTCCAAATCGTACGACCCGTAAAGGTCCTCGATCCGCAACCCAGATTGTTCCACAAGCAACTCGAGTTCTCCGACAGCGAGGTAGCGAAGCCGGAATGGCGCGAGATGCCGGCGGACCAATCCATCGCCATCGACGTCGTCGTAATAATTCGTCACCGTGACCAGTTGTTCGCCCCGGTCAACTGACAGCGACTGGAAGTGCAGCAGTTGCGATTGATCGGTGCGTACCTTGAGGCAGTGGAGGTAGACCTGTCCCTCCTGTGCACTGTCGGGTACCCCGTCATCGGGATTGAAAATGTCGATCACGAAGCGCCCGCCGACCCGGACGTGTCGCGCCGCCGTCTCGATTGCCTCGCGTTGTGCCTGACGCGTCTCGAGGTGCATGAGCGAGTTGAGCCCAACCATCACGAGGCCGAATTGGCGTCCCAGATCGTACGAGCGCATGTCGGCCTCGACGAGTGTGACGCGCGCGTCCTGCGATGCCCGCGAGACCTTTTCTCGCGCGACCGCAAGCATCGCCGGGGACACGTCGACCCCCGTCAACAGTGCGCCGGCACGGGCCAGGGGAACCAGCAGCCTTCCCGTTCCACAGGCAAGCTCCAGAACCCCGTCTTCCCCGACGTGCCTTGCAAACCCTTCCCACATCGGCAGGTCTTCGGTGTACGACGCATGCTCATCGTCGTAGTACTTGGCAAAGCGATCAAAGTCGGAGACCGTCAGTGGGGTACGCATCATCATTCCGGTTCTATGGGATCAGGATTTGCCGCACGATCGCGGGTACACCCAGCACGTGTTCCCCGCCCACTCAGCGTCGCCAAATCACCAACGCTTCGAGTGCAATGACGCCAAACGTCAGCATCGTCATGGTCAGGGGTGACCACATTCTGAGCGATCCCAGGAACGCAAGGCCAATCAGCAGGACACCGACCAGGATGCCCTGCCTGACGCTATGCAACCAGACCGAGTCGCGATAGCGGTGGGTTCGGCCGTACGCCAAACCCGTTGCTCGGCTTATGGGCGCGACAGTTGCGGTTACCGCGACGAGCAGGAACGCCATGAACCAGATCAGCGCATACGGCGCGGTCGGCTGAACGGAGAACAGCAGCCCACCGAGCGCACCCCATGCGGGCACGGCGATCAAAATCGCAATCCAAACCCCAGGTGATGGCAGGAAGGAGGCCAACGTCGAGAGGCGGGTGGGCGGAACCTTAGGCACTGGCGCCCATTCCTCCGGATTGATCGGAGTGATTACCGGAGTGGGCTTGGGGGAATTCCTGAACTTGGCAAACGAGGCGAGCCGGTCTCCGATCCGACCGAATGCCTCCCATGAAAAAATACGCGTCGCCCGACGCGGGTCCCCACCGGTCCCAGAAACCTCGCGAGCGACGATCGGAGCCGAACGACGTCGACGAGGAACTACGGCGTTGACCACCCGCATTCCGCCTGCGGTGCCTGCGGGCGCGACCAGAGGCGCGGGCCTCGCACCTGGTCTCCATTGGCGAATCCGGTCGGTATCGGGAATGACCCGGGCGTCGACGTCAACGATGACACCGTCTATCGCAGCACCGTCTGGCCGGGTCGCAGCACCTCGAATGACTGGCAATCCAGATGCCGTCACCGACCGGCCGGCATCGTGGTTTCGCGTCCTCGCCTTCTCGATCACGACACCACCTGATCCCGTTTCCCGCCTACTGCCGACATCCTTCATTCAAACGGACCGGGTCCGGGATGCGTATGGGGCACCTCGAAACCTCCTGTCCAGGGCCAATTCGGTGGTGCCATCACGTGTTCGGTCATCCGACGGGTACGCATGCAACCGTGACGGGCACGGGCAAGCGAATTCGGGAACGCCGGACAAAGCGTACGGATCCATCTCTGCCCCGTCAGGGTTCCGACCAGTGACGTTGTTCACTCGCGACCGCGAGTCAGATCGCCGAACGACCGCGAACCCGGCAATCTCATGTCGCCATTGCGACGCGTGACCTTCTCTCGATCCAGATATTCGAGAAATGGAAGGACATACTTTCGACTCGTGCCAATGAGGTCTCGCGCCTCGGCAACGGTGATTTCCCCACGGACCCGGAGGTGCGCATCGACGCGTGCGACCATCTCCTCGAAGGCATTCCTCTCGAAATACACTTCATCACTGACTTTCACGAGTGCACCGGTGACAACGAGTGCACCGACAACCTCCTCGATGGAAGGCGCACCACGGACCCCGAGGATCGACGCCGCCAGTTCGGTCAAGGTCGGTGGCGACAACGGCACCCGCCCGATTGCCTTGGTGACCGCGTCGGAAACCAGAAGCGCAGCGCCAGCGAACCGAACCTGATGCCCAGCCGCACGGACACCCGTCCCACCGTCAACCACGGCATCGAGCGAAACCATCCGCGTGAGTGCGCCTGCAAAGACCCTTGTGGGCAACCCTAGGCGATTCTTGAGTTCCTCCTTCGGCATGAACGGCCGCAAGGGAAACTCACCGTGGTAGGCATCAAGCGACGCCACAAGTCGGTCGCTGATCCGGCTCCATCCACCCCTTGTGTAGTGCAGTCCTCCAACCGGGACGATCTCACCCTGTGCCAGAAGCGCTTCAATCAACGCCGGGACACTGGCGGGCAGCAGGCCACATGCCGCAACCAGGTCGCCACTTGACGCGGGTTCAATGCGGGCAAGGGTTGCACGCACCACCTCTTCGGGAGATCCGTCGGCAAGCGCCTCAAGGGCGGCGACCAAACCAGCCTGGCGCCGGCGTCGCACCGCGGGATGCGCGTCAACGATCCGCCCACCGCCCAGTGTCTCGCCGGGTGACAACGCACGGATGATGAAGTCATCTTCGCGCGCCACCGCTACCGGATGCGCAAGCCGCAGGTGAACCCAACCGGTTGCCCCTGCCTCAATCAGGTCCCCCTCCAGGATTTGGACCCGCGCGACCGTCTCAGACGTCCCGGTGTGAAACCCGACAAGCGCGCCGTGTTGGAGCGGACGCGACACTCCAGCGAGAACCCGGACCCGAACATCAACGGCAAGTGTCGGACGCATGACACCCGGAAGCGACACGACCGCACCTCGTCCGAGTTCTTCGGTTGCGACACCCGCCAGGTTGATTGCAACCCTTCGTCCTGGGCGGGCAACGTCCACCTTGGTCCGATGGCTCTGGAGACCACGCGCACGCGTCCGGAGCCCGTCCGGGAGCACTTCAAGTTCCTGTCCAACTTCAAGGCTGCCGTCGCGGAGTGTCCCAGTCACGACCGTGCCGAAACCTGCCAGGGAGAACACCCTGTCTACCGGCAGGCGTGGACGACCAAGGTCGCGACGCACCGGCGCGTGATCAAGTACCTCCCCCAGCGCCGTCACGAGTTCCGGCAGACCGCTGCGTGCCAAGGCCGATACTGGCACGATTGACGCGCCCGACAGGGAAGTTCCCCGCAGCGTCTCGCGCACCTCCTCAGCGACGAAAGCCCGCCACTCATCATCTACCAGGTCTGCCTTCGTCAGCGCGACCACGCCGTGGTTCACCCCGATCAAGTCGAGGATGTCGAGGTGCTCGCGGGTTTGGGGCATGACGCCCTCATCGGCAGCAATGACGAGGAGCGCCGCATCAATGCCGCCCACCCCAGCCAGCATGTTCTTGATGAACCGTTCGTGCCCGGGAACGTCGACGATGCTGATCTCACGACCATCAGGCAGACGCAGCCAGGCAAACCCCAGGTCGATCGTCATGCCTCGCGCCTTCTCTTCGCGCAGGCGGTCGGGATCGATCCCGGTCAATGCCTCAATGAGTGTCGATTTACCGTGGTCAACGTGACCGGCAGTCCCGACCGTTAACATGCCATTCCTCGCGATTGCAGCGGGCTTTCCATTCTCGAGAGCCCAGATCGGGCACCGGTGGCTGGCCCTCCGAGAATACCGGGTGACGGTGCGAACCTAGGCACCCGACGGTGACGGATCAATCAGGGTTCCGAGGTGGACGCTTGGACCGGCGACCGCGGACAACCCGGGCAGTCATCGGGTCAGGCGGACGCGAACGGGTCGACGGCGACGGTCGGCGGCGCGAGGTCACGCTGCCAACGTCCGAAGCCTGATCAGTCCGATGGATGTACCGGCACTTCGGATAGCCGCTACACGCCGTGAATGGCCCCCAGGAACTTGTGCGGGCCACCATCGGTGCCCCGCACTTGGGACAGGCTACCGGAGCGGTGTGATCGGCAATCGGGACCGCGACCGCCGCGTGGGACTGGCCACTCCCACCGGCCGCCGTGGGCGCCAGACGCGCGTTCCTTGCCGGGGAGCGGCGCCGGGGAGTTGCAGGCTCGCCAAGAACTTCGGTCGCACCGGCGGATGCATTTGTGGCACGGGCAGCTCTGGTTCGCATGGCCGATGGTGGCGAAACGCCACCATCGGGATCTATCGCGCCAGAGCCCGCCACTCCGGCACTGCCCGAACTCCCAGACGATCGCACACGCCGTGTACGTGTCTCCCAAGCCGACCCCGAGGCCACACCAAGTGTTCCCGCGGAAACCACCATACTTGCCCGACCTGATGGGGCCGCCCGCGATGCCTCGGTGAGGTTTGCTGAGAACGGGCCATGGAAGTCTGCGAGCATCGCCTGCCAGCCAATCTTTCCCTCAGCGATTTCATCGAGTTGGTCCTCCATGTGTGCGGTGAACGCCACATCGACGATCGACGGAAACCGTTCCAGCAAGTAGTCGATCACTGCACACCCAAGTGGCGTAGGCACGAATACCCTGGATGCCTGGCCGACATAGCCCCGTTCCTCAATGGTTGACACAATCGACGCGTAGGTCGAAGGCCGACCAACGCCAGCCGCCTCGAGTGCGCGCACCAATGTCGCTTCCGAATAGCGCGGCGGTGGCTTGGTGAAGTGTTGGGCGGGATGCACTGCATGTGCCTGTACAAGCTGATCTTGGGCCAGTACCGGCATCCTGGAATTCACTGGAGCCGCGATCTCTCCATCGGCAAGCGTCTCGGGCGGAGCGCTCCCGCGTTCGGCTGATGCGCCGTACAGGGCAAGCCATCCCGCAAAAACGAGTGTCGATGCGCGTGCTTCAAGCGTCATCCGTGCAGGAAATCCGCCGGACCGTCGCGCCTCGATGCGTGCCTTGTCGGTCCTGATCCGAGCCGCAGCCATCTGGCTGGCAACCATCCGCTGCCAGATCACTTCATACAGCCGCCCTGCATCGCCTCGCGCCATGCCCCGGACCGTTTGTGGACGTCGTGCCACATCAACTGGACGGATTGCCTCGTGCGCCTCTTGCGCATTGCGGGTGCGTGTCTGGAACCTTCTCGGTGACGACGGCAAGTAGTCTGACCCGTAGTCCGCCTCGATTACCCGCCGTGTCGCAGCAATTGCCTCCGGACTGACCGACACGCTATCGGTGCGCATGTAGGTGATCAGGCCGTCTTCGTAGAGTTCCTGCGCGAGTTGCATCGTCCGTTTCGCCGACAAGCGCAGCCGTGTTCCCGAAACCTGTTGCAGGGTGCTTGTCGTGAACGGAGGGGGTGACATCCGGTTGGATTCGGCAGACCCGACCTCAAGGACCCGGAATGTGGAAGCCGAAAGTGCGTCGATCATGATGTCAACCGCCGACTGGTCAGCAAACGCCGGATCCGCGCCATCAACCCCGGTAACCCGGGCAAGGAAGTGGTCTCCCACGCAAGCTCCGGGGACCGAAAGTTCCACGTCAACCGTCCAGAACTCCCGGGTTACAAATGCCTGGATCTCGCGCTCACGGTCGACAATCAGGCGAAGCGCAACCGATTGCACCCGTCCACCCGACGTCCCACGCGCCACCGCACGCCAGAGCAGTGGGCTGACCCCATAGCCGACAAGACGGTCAAGCACGCGTCGCGCCTGCTGGGCATCGACCAGTGAACGGTCAATCGCCCGCGGCTTTGCCAACGCCTGGCGCAAGGCTCGTTCGCTGATCTCATGGAAGACGATCCGCGAAGTCCGCCCGGGCGACAACCCCAGCGCCTCGGCGACATGCCACGCGATTGCCTCGCCTTCACGGTCCGGGTCGGTCGCCAGCAGGATTGCCTCGGCACCACGTGCCGCTCCCTTGATGGAGGCCAGGGTGCGCTTCGCCCGATCAAGGACCTCATATTCCGGCGCAAAACCATTCCCGACATCCACGCCGAGCCGCTTGCCGGGCAGGTCGCGAACATGGCCCATCGTGGCGATCACCCGATACCCAGTCCCGGCAAACGAACCAAGGGTCCGCGCCTTTTTCGGACTTTCGACAATGATCAACCGCATCGCTGTCCACCCTCTCCCGTCGCAATTGCGGGAGCACCACCATTGGTTCAGGTCGGGGTACGTTTCCCCCCACTGTTCATGTACCGTGCGCCAGCGCCCGTCGGGGATACTACCTAGGTACGAAAGGAATAGGCACCATGGTCGGCAACGAATCCACCCCACCTGAACTCAAGCAGGGTTTCGCAGACCCAGCTGGGGGTACGGAGACCGACCGGGAAATCAGGATCGAACCGCGCACCCTGAAGGGGTTCAACGACTATCTTCCGGAGGCTGCCGCGCGACGTGAATGGATCATGGCGCAACTGCGCCGCACGTTCGCCTCGTGGGGATATGTACCTCTTGAAACTCCCGCCCTCGAATACGCCGATGTCCTGCTAGGAAGATACGGGGCCGAGGCGGAGAAGCTGATCTATCGCTTCAACGACATGGGCGGACGCGATGTGGCGTTGCGCTACGACCAGACCGTCCCGTTCGCACGGGTCATTGCCCAGTACCGTGACCTTCCCCGACCCTTCCGGCGCTACCAGTTCCAGCGTGTGTGGCGGGGCGAGAATACCGGGCGGGGTCGCGAGCGTGAATTCACCCAGTGTGATGTGGATACCGCGGGCGCTCCGGGTGTCGTTGCCGATGCCGAAACCATCTGTGTCGCTGCGGAAGGGTTCCGTTCGATCGGATTCAACCGGGTCAAGGTGCTTGTCAACGACCGGACACTTTTTGACGGCCTCGGACTGACCAAGGGCGACGTCATCGCGGTTGACAAACTGGCCAAGATTGGCGAAGACGGCGTTGTCCGTGAACTCGCAGCCCACGGCCGGACCGAGGCGAGCGCACGCGACATCCTCCACCGCCTTCAGGCGTCACCCCCACCGGCGCGCCTGCATGACGTGCTGTCCGCCGCACGCGACCTTGGCATCGCCGACGACGATCTCGTCTTTGATCCAACCCTTGCTCGCGGGCTCGAGTACTACACCAGCACGATCCTTGAGGTCGTCTCGCCCGACTACAGTGCCGGCAGCCTCGGAGGCGGAGGACGGTACGACCGCCTCATCGGGCGCTTCACTGGTCGCGACATTCCCGCCGTCGGGTTCTCGTTTGGTCTCGAGCGCGTCACCGATGCCCTTGCCAGCCTGGCACGACTCGATCATGTTCGGGCAGTCCCAGACGTGGTCGTGATTGCCTTCGGGTCAGCAAACCTTGGTTGGGCAGGTACCGTCGCCTCAGAAGCCAGAGCGGCCGGGTTGATGGTTTCAATCTCGACCGAACCGGATCGTCCGATGGGCAAGCAACTCGAGACCGCTTCCCGCCTGGGCGCCGCATACGCGATTGTCGTCGGCGAGGACGAGGCCAGCTCCAAGACAGCCACCCTTCGAAACCTCACCACGCGCGGCCAGTCCACGTCCTCCTTGCCGGACGTCATGGCGTCGCTCAAACAGCACCTGCTTGAGCGAGGGACCCCGGGATAGGGAGAACAGACCACCAGCCAGTGACCCGACGGGATCGCTCGCTCACCTGTCCCCTACACCCGAGTTTCACCGCGGGTTTACGGTCACGGTTGAGGGCGCTTTCGCGGGCCGAACCTGGTCAGCAGGTCGTTTCTCGCGTGAACCGTGGGGACCCACAACATCGCCCTGGCTTCAAGAAGAGTGGAGACCAGGTGGTCGATCATGGCAAGGGTGGCGCTCCCCAAGTCCTTGAAGGCCATCCGTCGCCATTCGTGAACATGGTCGCCCCGACGACCCTCGCACGCGTGATCTGCGACGTGGATCACCATGTCCTCGACCGTCATGTCTCCTCGACCGGTTGTGTGGAACGCGATTGCGTCGCACCACACCTGAGGGAGGGCAAAGCGTTCCCTGGCCTCATGCGACGCCAGGGCCCCATGCAGGAGAACCGGGTTCCCGTCCATCCAGTCCTCAAGAACGTCGGAACCGTCCTCGTCCGTCGCGATCGCCCGCCCGTATCCGAGGCGGCGTGCCTCAAGGATCGATCCCGCCCCTGCTTCTCGCCAGAGGTCGTGTAACAGTCCGGCGCGACGTGCACTATCGGGATCGACACCGTGGCAGCGTGCAAGTGCCTGCGCGAGCGATGCGACGTGCTTGGAATGAACCACCCGTTTCGCCGAGATCCGTTCCCTCAGGACCGGCCAGATATCGGCATCAATCTCGACGGGCTCGACGAACCGCTCCATCGTTGTCCGGTCTTTCCGGCGTGATGCCACTACCGAGCTTTTCGGTGCAGCATGGTCAGGGCCGCCTCGAGTGCAGTGTGGTGAAGCCGAACCCGTTCAGCCATTGTCAGGAAGATCGGGGTCTCAATCGTCGCGCCGCGAAGCGGGAGTGCATCATCCTCACCAGACAACTCGTCAGGTTGCTTCAACAATTGGTGGTATCTCGCGACATAGAACGGCAGGGGCCACGTCTTCCATGATCGGCGGCGGTTGCGGAACCGGTTCGCGTCGGTTTCAACCACCCCATTGTTGATCGGGATCTCACCGTCAACGAGTTCGCCTTGATGGACGGGTCCGATGGGCCTGACCGCATCCACGATGACCCGACCCAAAGCCGCCGGCGCAAAGACGTACAGGCCTGGCGTATCGATGTCTTCATGACAATCAAGGAACAGGTCGAAGCGCCGGCCGCGGAGACCACGTTTGACGGCAGCAACTTCAGGGGTCTGGGGTGTTGCCCTCTGGAATGTCCGGTTCAGGTCGTGGTTTGCGGGCCCATGGCGTCGGTCGTGTTCGAAACCCCAGGGGTTCGTGCATGGAAGCACAGTGAACTCGACGTCGGGCCACCGGACTGTCGGATCATTTTCAAGGAACGCGACGACCGCCTCGGTTCCACCGGGTTCATCACCGTGGGTGCCACCGTTTATCAGCACCCTGAAGCGCGGATTTCCCGACGGTGCCGGGAGCGTCGCGAGGAAGAGGTCATACCTGCCCCCGGTAGGTGAAATGCCCTGGGTTCCCGTCACACGAAGGCGCCATGGTGCAATGATCGCCCGGCGTACCCGCTGGGCGATCACCTGGTAATCGCGAACCTGCGTGCCACCCTCACCGGCCAATGCTGGCAACCCCTCACCTGTCATAACAGTCAAGTGTAGCGAAGCCTCTTTCAATCACCGGTGGCGTGGACGCGACGCAACTGAGATCGATGAGCGGTGGATCAAACGTATGGGGACCCACTCGCTACCACACTAAACTGTTAGTACTCGGCAACGGTCCGGCGCTTTACGAACTCCCAGTCGATCTCGGCGCCCCATCCAGGCAGCATCGAGGGTTCAAGGTGCCCATCCTTGGCGTCCGGCGCATTCACGATACCGATTTCCTTGGCACGACCCGGAAAGTGTGCGAAATATTCGTACGCATAGGTATTGGGAATGGCGCACTGCAACTGGACATGAACATGACCACCCAGTCCGCCAACGGCATTCATCTCGACGTTGCTTCCATGCAATTCGGCGAAGTGCGCAAGCTTGACCAGGCTGGTCGTGCCGTTTCGCGCGTTGACACGGATCAGGTCAGTCGCGCCGGCAATGAGCCATTCCGCGCATAGTTTCATGTCGTACATGAGCATCTCCGTTGCCATGACCGGCATCTGTGTAAGGGCCGCGCACAACTTCTGATACCGGTGGAGTTCCTGTTCGTAGAACGGTTCCTCAAGCCAGAGGAACCCGAGATCCTCCATGACATGCCCTACTCGGATCGCTTCCTCAAGCGAGTACGAGCAGACCGGGTCATTCATGAGGACATACTCGTCTCCGAGCACACGACGGAGTTCGCCGAACAGCTCGATGTTGCTGGTTGCACCCTGGTAATTGTGGAACTTGAACGCCTCAATGCCCCAACGCTGCCTTGCATCGTCGAGGAGCGCCAAGTACGTCGACGCCGTTCCGTCACCATCACCACCTGTCAGGTATGCGGGGATCCGGTCGCGCACCTGTCCAAGCAACTGGCAGACGGGGAGACCGGCAACCTTCCCGGCGATGTCCCAGAGGCAGTTGTCGAAGTTCCCGAACCACCCCGGCGTTTGGTAGACCCACCTCGTTCCGTGATGGAGCCGCTGATAGAGCTCCTCGCGACGCATTGGATCGGCGCCGATCACTTGAGCCCGCAGGACCTCCATGACTGCCGGCGAGGGCGCACCAGTGCAGATTCCATCGATCCCTTCATCGGTGCGGACCCGCAGGTACGTCTCGGTTTCGGGCTGGTCGCTCCCCAGGTTCCGGTGGGTGTACCGGAGACGAAACCGATCAGGCACCGGGATGATCTCGAGCCGACGCGCCTTCGCTGGCACCTCAACGACAATCGCCTTCACCTCGACAATGCGCATCGCTTACCTCCTGAGGATATTCGGGCCGATCCGGCGACCAAAGGGCACGTCAGACGGGGCCAGACCGTCACCTCCTACCAGAGTAGCCGGGTGCAAGGCTTGAGTGTCGTGTGGGCGCAATTCATCGGGGTTGCAACAGGAGGTCGTGCGTTGTTGCACAGGCATGGACCTCTACCCAAACCGGATCAGATCACCTCGTCGTTTCGCCAGGGCTCGGATGGATCGAACTGTTCCGCCGGGGCATCAGCGATGCGTGCACCCTGAACCCGGATCATCGGGCGGCTTGCTCACCCACTCGCCCTCCGCGGGCGACGGCGACCACTTCGGCCATGATCCCAAGGGCAATCTCCTCAGGCGTCCGGCCACCAAGATCAAGGCCGACGGGTCCACGGATGCGGCCGATCTCGTCCTCCGTGAATCCCTGCCTGATGAGCCGGGCACGACGGATCTCCTGTGTCTTTCGGCTACCAAGGCATCCGATATACGGCGCCTTGGACCGAAGTGCCGCCACAAGTGCTGGCTCATCCAACTTCGGGTCGTGGGTAAGGACGACGACGAACGACGACTCGTCAAGGACGACGTGACCATTCGCGATGACGTCCTGGGGCCATGCCCGCAAGAGTTGCCCCGCGTGTCCAAGGCGTTCGTCGGTAGCGAAGACGGACCTCGGATCGATCACACACGTCTCGAACCCGACCTCATGCGCGAACCTGACAAGTGACTGGGCGACGTGAACCGCCCCGAAAATGATCAGCCGTGGGTGACGCGGCCACGCGTGAAGGAACACCCGGTAGGCCGTCCCGTCAGGTGCAACAATTTCCCGGATGCCCGAAGGCGCGCGCTGGCCCTCGGCGATGATCCGGCGCGCGTGCCCGATTGCATCCTCAATAACCGGGTCAGGTAGCGCAACACTCCCAGTCGCGACGTGGATCACGGCGCCAGCATCAACAACCTGCCTCGACCCAGTCGCACCACTTATCCAAGTCATCGAGACTGCTGGGACCGCCCGCTTCCAGGCGCCTGAGATTGCCATCAACGCCACCCTGTCGAGGCGTTCCACCCAAATCTCAATCGCCCCGCCACAGGTGAGCCCCGCATCCCACGCCGTCTCATCTTCGATGCCAACGCCAAGGAGTTGCGCGACGCCGGTTTCAATCACCTGCGCAGCATTGAACGCAACATCCGCTTCGATGCACCCACCACTCACCGACCCAACGAGTTCGCCTCGGACCGAAACAGCCAGCATCGCACCCTCCGGCCGAGGCGCAGACCGGTAGACATTCACCACCGTCGCAAGGGCGACGAACGTGTCGCCTCGTTCGAACCAGGACCCCATCGCATCCCACACCATCTGCATGCTAATCTCCCGGCGATCAGTCGTACGATAGTGGTGGGCGTTGTCTGATGCAATGTCCCGTCCAGTGCTGACTGTTGCACCCATCATAGGCGCAATCCGATAGCTGGGGGGCTGTTAGATGGAAGAAAATCACGTCGGAATTACCGTCGAGGTCAACGGGCGTCCACACCGGTCAACTGTTGAGCCCCGCACGCTCCTGGTCGACTACCTCCGCGATGACTTGGGCCTTACCGGGACACACATTGGGTGCGACACCGGACAGTGCGGAGCCTGCACGGTCATTGTCGATGGTCAGTCGGTCAAGTCATGCATGGTCCTCGCCGTGCAGGCCGATGGTGCGCACGTCCGGACCGTTGAAGGTCTTGCCCAAGATGGGCGCTACCACGCGGTCCAGCAGGGCTTCTGGGAAAAGCATGGCCTCCAGTGCGGGTTCTGCACCCCGGGGTTCATGATGCAGAGCGTCCAGATCCTCGAGGACAATCCGGACCCGTCTGACGAAGAAATCCGGCATGCCCTTGAAGGCAACCTGTGCCGGTGCACCGGATACCAGAACATCGTGGAAGCCGTGAAGGCGGCCGGAGCGACAATCCGCAGCGGTGCCGAGACGATGGCAGTTGGGACCGGGGTCGGCGCCTAGCCACCACCTCGCACCACCCGCGCACTACCACGTGTCGCATTCGGAACGAACCCGTCGGCGCCAATCGCCGACCCGTCAGCTGGAATTGGAGGGGACCCAATGGCAGTGGCTTCGCCCACTCGGGCATTCGGCGCATCGATCAGGCGCCGCGAGGATCCACGTCTCATCACCGGCCGAGGCAAGTTCACTGATGACATGCATCTGGCGAACGCCGCCACGGCCATGTTTGTCCGCAGTCCACATGGCCACGCCCGCATCGTGTCAATCGACACGTCGGCAGCGGCTGCACACCCAGGTGTCCTCGGGGTCTACACCTTCGAGGACGTCAAGGGATTCATCAGTGGCATGCCGTGCGCGTGGCCGACGACGAACACCGGGGATACCTTGAAACTTGCGACGTATCCACCGCTCGCCGACGGCAAGGTCCGGTATTTCGGTGAGGCCGTCGCCCTGGTAGTCGCCATCGACCCGAACACCGCGGCCGACGCGGTCCAACTCGTGAATGTCGAGTATGACCCGTTGCCTGCAGTCATCAACAATGAAGCCGCCGTCGCACCGGGTGCACCGCTCATCCATGACAGCGCACCTGGAAACCAGGCGTTTCGTTGGTCACTCGTCGGCGGAGACACCAACGGCGCACTTGCACACGCTGATGTGCGCATTTCCCAGACCTTGGTGAACCAGCGTCTCATCGCCACGCCCTTGGAAACCCGCTGCGCCGTCGCCGACTACAACCCGGCTTCCGGCGAAGTGACCGTTTGGGTCACAAGCCAGAACCCACACATCCACCGTCTGCTCATCGCGCTCAGCACCGGCATCCCAGAACACAAGATCCGCGTGATCGCAGGTGATGTCGGTGGCGGTTTCGGAGCAAAGATCCCCTACTACGCGGGCGAGGCGCTGTGCATCTTCGCGTCCAAGGAACTTGGGGTCCCAGTCCGTTGGAGTGAAAGCCGTTCGGAAAACTATGTCGCAACGGCCCACGGTCGCGACCACATCCAACACATCGAGGTTGGTGCAACCAAGGAGGGCAAGATCACGGCCCTCAAGGTGACCGCGTACGCGAGCCTCGGTGCCTATCCGTCGACCGCAGCACCGGGTGTCCCAACATGGCTCTTCGGATGCATCATCCAGGGACCGTATGACATCCCCAACAACGAGGTCCACGTCATCGGCGTGTACACCAACACCACGCCCACCGATGCCTATCGAGGCGCCGGCCGACCCGAGGCAACGTACATCCTCGAACGGGTCATCGACCTGGTAGCCGCCAAGGTTGGGCGCGACCCGGTGGATGTCCGCCGACTGAACTTTGTGAGGAAGGATCAGTTCCCCTTCAAGGTGGCGAACGGAACCCTGACCTACGACAGTGGCGACTATGAACTCACCCTTGGCAAGGCGCTTCACACTATCGGCTACACGGACTTGCGCGCCTGGCAGGCAGAACAGCGTGCCGCCGGCAAGCTTGTCGGTATCGGCGTCTCGTCATTCGTGGAAGTCTGTGGCCTGGGACCATCATCGGCGGCGAATGCGATGGGATTTGCCGGCGGCCTCTACGACAGCGCAACAATCCGGGTCCACCCCACCGGCAAGGTCACCGTGTTCACTGGTGTCCATTCCCACGGTCAGGGCCACGAGACCTCGTTCGCACAGATCGTCGCCCGGGACCTAGGGGTCATGGTAGACGACGTCGACGTCATCCATGGCGATACCGACAAGGTCCAGCATGGGATGGGCACCTACGGAAGCCGAAGCGCCCCGGTCGGCGGTGGCGCCTTGCGCATGGCTGGCATGAAGATCAGGGCCAAGGCCCAGAAGATCGCCGCCCACCTCCTTGAGGTTGCCGAGGAGGACATCGAGTGGGTGGATGACGCGTTCCGGGTCAAGGGTTCCCCTGACAAGTCGAAGACCATTCCCGACTGCGCATTCGCGGCCTACATGGCTGGAAACCTGCCGGCAGGTGTCACGCCGGTCTTGGAAGAACAGCATTGGTACGATCCAGAGAACTTCGTCTTTCCCTTCGGGACGCACATCTGCGTTGTCGAAGTGGACCGCGAGACCGGGGAGACCCACATCAAGCGCTATGTTGCCGTCGACGACTGTGGCGAGATCATCAATCCGATGCTCCGAGACGGTCAGGTCCACGGCGGGATTGCGCAGGGGATCGCCCAGGCCCTCTGGGAAGAGGCCGTGTACGACGAGAACGGACAGTTGCTCTCGGGTTCGTTGATGGACTATGCGATTCCCAAGGCGAGCGTCATGCCCCATCTCGAACTCGGGCACACCGTAACGCCTTCACCGCACAACCCACTTGGCGTCAAGGGCATTGGCGAGGCCGGAACCATCGCCTCAACCCCTGCCGTCGTGAACGCGGTGATGGATGCCCTCAGCCCCCTGGGGATCCACCACATTGATATGCCGTTGCGTCCTGCCAAGGTGTGGGCCGCTATCGACGCGGCATCGCACTGAGACCAGGCCCTCGGGGGAGCCGGTGCCGGAATGGCCTCGTCTCCCTCCGCTGAAGTGACCGCGTGACGCGCCCCGGCCGCCCGAAAGGGCACCCGGGGCGAAGGGAGAAAAGCCAATGCATCCCGCACCGTTCGCCTACAAGGCGGCGCACTCCGTCGAGGAAGCCCTCCAGCTGTTGCGTTCCCATGAGGACGCCAAGATCCTCGCCGGAGGTCACAGCCTGATCCCGGCGCTCAAGTTGCGCCTGACGCAGCCCGCAGTGCTCATCGACATCTCGAAGATCTCATCGCTCCGAGGCATCCGCCGCGAGAACGGGAAACTCATCATCGGGTCGGGAACGACTCACCGGGAGATTGAGCAGTCGCACCTCGTCGCCGAGGCTTCCCCACTTCTCGCTTCCGTGGCGCCCCAGATTGGTGACGTGCAGGTTCGCCACCGGGGAACCTTTGGCGGGAGCCTTGCCCACGCCGATCCCGCCGGGGACTGGCCAGCAGCGGCACTTGCCGTGGACGCCGAACTGGTGATCGCCGGTGCCCACGGGACACGGACGGTCCACGCCTCCGAGTTCTTTACCGGCATGCTGACCACGGTGATCGAGCCCGACGAGATCCTGACGGAAATCAAGGTTCCTGGTGAGGGCACCCCGGGCATCTACCTCAAGCACCGAAATGCCGCGTCCGGATACGCAACCGTCGGCGTCGCCGTGACGGCCACCCACGATCACGGTCGAATTGGCACGGTGACCATTGGCGTGACGGGTGCCACACCGGTCGCATTCAGGGCATCCATCGTCGAGCACGCGCTGAACGGCCACGCGGTTTCCGCCCACCTCCTCGATGAAGCCGCGTCGCACGCTGCCGATGGTCTTGAGTGCCTTTCCGACATCCACGCACCGGCGGCCTACCGGTCACAACTCGTGAAGGTCATGGTGCGCCGCGCCCTCGGCAAACTCCTCCACGCCTGATCACCCGGGGCGACCTTTTTAAGTGTCGCGCGTGTGTGGTCCGAGGACCACACACGCGATGCTGGTTCACGACCGTGGAAGCACGTGAGGGAGGATTCCATGCGAATTGACGGCACGTTCTCGTTCAACGCCAATCCGGAACACGTGTGGGACGTGCTTCTTGATCCGGAAGCGCTCAAAGCCTGCATTCCCGGATGCCAGTCGATGACGTCGACGGGTGAAAATACGTACGTGATCACGCTTACCGTCGGCATTGCCCAGTTCAAGGGGACCTACGACGGAAACGTCAGCATCCAGGATGCCCACCGACCTGACCGGTACGAGATCCACGTGGATGGGAAGGGTCGCCCCGGTTGGGTGCGGGGCGTTGGCAAGATCAAGCTCGTCGACGCGGGCAACGGCGCGACCACGGTTGAGGTCGAGGGTGACGCGACTATCGGGGGGCCGGTGTTTTCAATCGGCAGCCGGTTCGTGCCACCGGCGGCCAAAATGCTCATGGGACAGTTTTTCAACGCCATGAAGAAGCGAGTCGAAGGTCCCGCAGGCTGACCGTTGACCTCGCGGGACCCAACCCAATCTAGAAACTCAGAAGCCAACTTTCGCCGATCCCGAGCAAGCGCACCTGTGCTCGCACACCCTGACGGGCAATCTCGTCGACAAACGTTGCCGGATCGACGGTGTTGTTCGCCATGACGCCATAGTGCATCGGAATGACCCGCTTGGCCCCGGTCTCGGCAGTCAAGCGGGCCGCCTCTTCGGCCGACATGTTTCCCATGCGTCCATTGATGCACACGCACAGAAGGTCAACGTCCCGGGTCGCGTCACTGACGAGATCGGGATGGTAGAGGGTGTCACCGGTGACGTACACACGGAACGGGCGCGTGCCGTCGCCGACGTGAAAGACGAACCCGCACGCGTCGCCGGAATGGTCGGCAAAGACCACGTCGGCACGGACATCGCTCAATGGTTGGCGCATCCCTCGGACGGGCGTGTTGCGATCACCAACCACAACTGTCTGTACGCGCCTCAGCGCGACCGTCGCCTCATCACGAATAGTCGCCACCGCCTCATCGCAGCCATAGAAGCGGGTCTCGGGAGACACCGCCGCAATCGCCTTAATGGAGACGGGATCGGTGTGATCGCTGTGGGAGTGGGTGCACAGCACCGCGTCGCAGATCACGGTTCCCGGGTCAATCGGCGGTGGAACCAAACGCACTGCGGGACCATCCCGACCGTAATCAGACAGGTAAGGATCCACGATCCAGACGACCCCGTTCGGAGACCGGAACGCAAACCCTCCCTGACCAAGCCATCTGATCGCGACCTGTCCGGGTTGGGGTTCAAGCGTGATTGGCGGTGTCGCGATCAAATCCAACCCTCCAGCACCGATGATTGTCACGTGCCACCGGAGCGATTGCGGTGTCAGTGAACCTGCTTGGCGATCAGTGAACGGCCCTCGTCCGTAGCTGCCCAGTCCTGGATGTCCTTGCGTTCCCAAGTCTGACGTCCCTGGTCATCGACGGTGGCTCGAGGGATCTTGCCCTGCCCGGCCCACCAGATCAGATTGTTCCTGGTGGCACCCAAAGCCTGTTCCATGTCCTGGATCGTCAGCAGCCTAGCAGCCTTCGCACTTGCCATTCTCTCGTTTTCCTCAGTCGTGCGCCAGAATGTGGACAATCCGGCCACCGAAACACCTGACCACATGCACCGGCGCATGTCGTCGCAACCAGCCCCGGCGTACCTGAATGGTAACGACGCCACGCACCTCACGCACCTGTGTGCCAATTCGCAATACAATCGGCGCGCTGGAGACGGAGATACCCGTGGACAACGGCCCCCTGACGCGAACCGCGGCAGTTCTGGTAATCATTGCCACGTCGGTCTGGTTGCTCCAGTGGTTGTGGGTCGTTGCGACCCGGTTCGCCGATATCCTCCTGCTCTTCCTGCTTGCCTGGCTCGTGTCGTTCGTCCTCGGGCCACTCTGCAGGCGTCTCGAACGAACCGGCCTGAACCGCGCGAGTGCCACGGCAACCGTCTATCTGGGCGTTGTGCTGCTCATCGTCGGCGGAGGCGTCTGGGGCATCCCGGCGCTTATCGATCAGACCGTGCAGTTGAGTGCGAGCCTGCCCGACCTCGCGTCAGGCCTTGAGGTCCGCGCCGAACTCGTCAAGGGAACCCTCATCTCCTACGGCATTGCCGAGGGTGCGCTTCTGGACGTCTCCCGCGCGACAATCGCCCGAGCCGAAAGCGTCGGGACCATCATCCTCGGGAACGCGCTCTCCATCGCCACGGCAATTCTGGACGGCGTCGTCCGGTCCCTCTTTGTCCTGCTCTTTTCCTTCTACATCATGCTCGACGGAGACCGCTTTGGCCAGACGCTTCGCACGTTGGCGCCGTCGCGGTATCGGCATGACCTGTCTTCGGCCCTGGACCAGGTTGACCGAACGTTCGGGGGCTACGTCCGTAGCCTTCTTGTCCAGGCCATCGTCTACGCGGTTGGAAATGCCACGGTCATGATGCTCGCCAAACTTCCCTTCGTGCTGGTGATCAGCATCCTCGCGGGCATCGCGATGCTGCTTCCAGTAATCGGACCAGCAATCGCCGTCGTCCCGCCGTTGGTCCTTGGTCTGGTCACGACACCCGGGTCCATATGGTGGATCGCGCTATCGCTGCTCGCATTGCAGGTTGCGGTCGCGAACGTGCTTGCAACGCGCCTCATGAGCAAATCCGTCGGAGTGCACCCACTCGTCGTCTTCGCTGCCGTCCTGGTCGGATCAAGGATTGGCGGGCCATGGGGCGCGGTCTTTGGGGTGCCGATCGCCGCGATCCTCGCAATCCTCGGACGTGTAATGTACGAGCGTGTCGTCACCAAGACACCCCTCTTCCAGTCTGGAAGCTACCAGGTCGCAACCCGCGATCCCGACGAACCGACCCCGACTACCGATCCCCTAGGGGCCACCGGCATGCAACAATGAGGCCCTCGGGGGCGGCAGACCGAACCCCCGGGGCGTGGCACTCGCATGGGTCACCCGTTGCGGGACGTATGCGTTGGACTGGTGGGGGCGGGATGCTGTCCAACCGGCACTGGCGACGCCCGTGCCATGCATGAGGGGAACTCATGGCAATCCTTCTTCGCCTTCTGCGATTCGCTTACAAGTACCGGCTGTTCACGCTGATCGGGTATCTCTGCCTGATCGGGACGATCATCCTGAACCTCGTTCAGCCCCTGATCTTCCGCCAGGTCATTGACGTCGGTATCGGTGAACGCAATACCACCGCCCTGATGGAAATGGCGTTCGCCATCGTAGTCGTCAACGTCGTGAGCAGTTTCTGCGGTTTTGGCATGTCCTATTGCAATGAATATGTCAGCCAGCGGGTCGCGTATGACATCCGCAACGACCTCTATGACCACCTCCAGAGGTTGTCATTCGCGTATCACGACCGTGCGAGCACCGGCGAGCTGATGAGCCGGGTGACATCCGACGTTGAACACAGCCGGGTCTTCGTGGGCACCGGTGTCCTGCAACTGGTGAACACGGTCATCCTCTACGTTTCCATCCTTGCAATCATGCTCACCCTGAGTTGGGAACTTTCGCTTGTGTCTCTCGCGACACTTCCCCTGATCGGGATCACCGCCGTCCAATATGGGTCGCGGGTCCAACCGATGTTCCGCCGGGTACAGCGCCAGTGGGCCGTACTGACCGCCGTCCTTCAGGAAAACATCACCGGCGTCCGGGTCGTCAAGGCATTTGCCCGGGAACCGTTCGAAGTTTCCAAGTTCAAGACGGAAAACGATGCGTATCTCGAGCGGAACGTGGCGACCACACGCCTTCAATCCCTCGTCTTCCCGATGATGGTCTTCATCAGCAGCATGGGAACGGTCGCCATTCTCTGGTACGGCGGTCTCCAAGTCATCGAAGGATCCCTCTCGGTCGGATCCCTGATCGCCTTCAACAGCTACCTCATGCGTCTTGCCGGTCCCACCAGGCAGTTCGGTGCCATCGTCGCCTGGGTGTCCCGTGCCATCGCCTCAGGGGAACGCCTTTTCGAAATCCTGGATACCCCGTCACCAGTGCGCGAACGGTCCGGACTGCCCGCACGGTCGACCATCGACGGCCGGGTCACCTTCGAAAACGTGGTATTCAGTTACGGGAAAGCGTTTGCTGCCATCCCGGGCTACGGTGCGGTCACCGAGACCTCCGCCTTCAAACCCATCGTGCACGCACGCGACCGTGAAGACCGGACCCTCCTGAGGGGAACCGGCGCCTCTCCCGCTTCGGTCATCCAGGAAATCAACCTTGAGGCACACCCCAACGAAGTCGTCGCGCTCATTGGTCACACCGGATCCGGCAAGTCGACCCTGACCAGCCTCATCCCACGCTTCTATGACGTGTCGAGTGGGTCGGTGAAGGTCGACGGGATCGACGTCAAGGAGTACCGGCTCGCGGACTTGCGCCGGAATGTCGGGATCGTGATGCAGGAGACACTGCTGTTCTCCGCTACCGTCGCCGAGAACATCGCCTTCGGCAATGTCGAGGCATCGATGACCGATATCAAACGTGCGGCCCACGCCGCCCAAGCGTACGAGTTCATCCGCGACCTTCCTGAACAGTTTGAAACCAAAATCGGCGAACGCGGCGTGAACTTGAGTGGCGGACAACGCCAGCGTCTCGCGATTGCGCGAGCCCTCCTGATCGATCCGCGGATCCTCATCCTTGACGACGCGACCGCTTCCGTCGACATGAAGACGGAGTTCCAGATCCAGGAAGCGCTGCGTGAACTCATGGCCGGTCGCACAACCTTCATCGTTGCGCAGCGACTGTCCACCATCACCCACGCCGACCAAATCCTGGTTCTCGACCACGGACGGATCGTCCAGCGGGGCACCCATCTGGAACTGATCACGGTTCCCGGTCCCTACCTTGATATCTATGACATGCAGCTTCGTGATCAGGATGAGGCACGCGATGCCGCGAACCGAGAAATCGCCTCATCCCCAACCGTGATCAAATGACAACGACTGACCAGGTCTCCACATGACATCCCAAAAGCCATCACCGGCCAGGCCGGGCCCGACCCCACCGCCACCGAGCCACCGTCGCGAAGATGAGGACGATGAGGTTCTCGGCAAGGCGTACGACCAGCGGATCGTTGAACGCACGTGGATCTTCGTGCATCCGTACCGCATTCACCTCCTCTGGTCGTTGGCCCTCATGGTCTGCATCGCCATCGGCAATCTTGCCGGGCCATACCTGATCAAGATCGCAATCGACGACGCGATCGCGAATAGCAACCTGTCCCTCCTCGCCGTCGCGGCGATTGGGTACGTGGCGGCATCGCTGCTTGTCTGGGTCGCGACCTACGGCCAGTCCTACATCATGAGTTGGGTAGGGCAAACGGTCCTGTTCTCAATGCGTCGCGAACTCTTCATGCACCTGCAACGATTGAGTTTCAACTTCTACGACCGCATGGAAGCCGGTCGGATCATGTCGCGCATGACCGGTGACGTCAACGCGCTCAATGACTTCCTGACCAGCGGCATCGTGTCTACTGCGAGTGATCTCTTCGTCCTCGTCGGGATCGTCCTGCTCATGTTCGCCCTGAACTGGAAGCTCGCTCTGGCGACCATGATCGTCGGACCGATCATCGGCTTGGTCACCCATCTCTACCGGACACGGTCCCGGAATCTCTACCGTGAGGTGAGATGGCAGAACTCCATGGTCACTGCGTATCTCGCGGAAAACATCTCCGGTGTCCGTGCGGTGCAGGCCTTCAGCCGCGAGAACCTGAACCAGGACCGATTTGATGGCGTGAACCGCGAAAATCTCCGACGGCTCATTCGCGCGACCACGTTCTCCGCCGGTTTCGGCCCGATCATCACCTTCATCTCGACCGTCGCAACCGTGCTCGTTGTCTGGTTCGGCGGAATGCTGGTTCTCAATGGCGAGATGACCCTTGGATCACTCTGGGCATTCCTGGCGTACGTCGGCCGCTTCTTCGAGCCAATCAGTGACTTGTCAGCCAGGTACAACTCTATGCAGGCCGCAATGGCCGGCGGCGAACGAGTGTATGCACTCATGGACACGCCGGTTGCGGTCCAGGACCGCGACGATGCCTACCAATTGGGCGAGATCTCCGGTTCGGTGAAGTTCCAGGAGGTCATCTTCGAGTATGTGCCTGGGCGGCCGGTCCTCAGGGGCATCTCACTTGAAGCGACACCAGGGGAAGTGATCGCGCTCGTCGGTCACACTGGTGCCGGCAAGTCGAGCATCATCAATATTCTCCTGCGCTTCTACGACATCAAGGATGGATCGATCACCATTGACGGTCACGACATCCGTGCGGTCACCATGGCAAGCCTCAGGCGACAGGTCGGCCTCGTGCTGCAGGAACCATTCCTGTTCTCAGGAACAATCCGGGACAACATCAGGTACGGCAAGCTCGAGGCGAACGATGACGAAGTCATTGCGGCTGCCCGCGCCGTCAATCTGCACGACTTCATCATCGGCCTGCCACTCGGCTACGACACCGAAGTCAACGAGCGAGGGGCGTCGCTCTCACAGGGCCAGAAGCAGCTCATCAGCTTTGCACGCGCGCTCATCGCCGACCCACGCATCCTCATCCTCGATGAAGCGACTGCCTCGGTCGACACCGCCACCGAAAAGTTGATCCAATACGGGCTTGACACCCTGATGCGGGGACGCACGAGTTTTGTCATCGCCCACCGGCTGTCAACAATCAAGGCTGCGTCCCAGATCCTGGTGATGCGCCAAGGTCTCATCATCGAGAGGGGCACACACGACGAATTGCTCACGCAAGAGGGCTATTACTACAACCTCCATCGGATGCAGTTCCGCGAAGGTGGAGGGAATGACGACCACGGCCCAGTGGACGAACCAGCTTCCGTGTCACTACCGCACGTGTGAAAGTGCGTTGCGCACGCTTCCTGCCGGAATGTGTGCGCCTGACCCTGTGCTACACTGACCGTCATGCGCCCGTAGCTCAGGGGATAGAGCGATTGCCTCCGGAGCAATAGGCCGTAGGTTCGAATCCTACCGGGCGTACCATGAAGGCCTTGATCGCCGCTTCCAGGACGGAAGCGGCGTTTATCGTTCTGGACGCCGTCATCGGCCGTGCCACTCCAACCCGGTGCCACCGCCACGATGTTCACAAAGCAGGAGAGATGCAATGAGTGCGCTAGAGGATGAGTTCGGCGACGTCATTCGCAAGGCCCGGTCGGGTCTCGGCCTTGACGTTGCGAGCGTCGCCGCTGCGTGTGGGCTCACTGAACGGGACGTGAAATCAATGGAGGTCTACACGAGGAGGCCTTCAGATGTGGAAGTTGACCGTCTCGCCTCAACCCTCGGCTTGCGCGCCTCGGCGCTTCGGGCACTCGCGAACGAGACGATCAGCGCACCAGACGGCCCCTGGCACGTTGGTGACCTGACCGTCCATCGTGAAACGACCCACCATCCATCGCATTGCTACCTCATCGGCCTCCCGGGTGGAGCGTGCGCAATTGTTGATCCGGGCGATGACGACGTCGTCGATGCAATCGCGAAGGCCTCACGGCAAGGCGGAAGACATCCCGTTGCCATCGTCGTGACCCACGGACACCACGATCACACCGGCGGCATTCTCGCCCTGCATAAGATCATCGGGGTACCAGTTCACATCCACGAGGCGGATGCGGCGAGCATCGACGGGGTGCCGGCAAGTGCCCTGCACACCTTCAACGACGAAGGCGCCAACGTCTTGATCGACGGGCTGTCTTGGCATGCCTTGCCGACCCCCGGCCACACCGCCGGAAGCACGACCTTCGTCTTCACGTCGGGAAGTGCCAGTGCGGGATTCTGCGGAGATACCCTGTTCGCCGGGTCAGCAGGCAGTGCGCGCGCAGGCTATGACCGGCACTTGGCGTCGTTGCGGGAACGTCTCGCGACGCTGCCCCCGCAGACGGTTCTGTATCCCGGCCACGGCCCGGCCACTTCGGTCCGTGACGAGTGCATCCACAACCCGTTCTTCCCCGCCTGACCACGGGTGGGGACGCGTGAGCAACTGGGTGGCGGGTGCATCAGCAGTCATGCACCTGCCACCGGAGCCGTTACTTGTGGGTCATCACGAAGACGCCGTCCCAGTGTTCTCCCGGTGGACCTTCAGCCATGAGTTCACAGCGTTCGACATACACCATCGTCGGACCGTCATCAGCATAGAGGTCCAGCAATGACTCGAAATGCGCCTTGGCCGTGTCGAAGTCCTGGGCACGGTACAGCCGGATGGCCTCGTCCCAACCCTCAAGAAATCCGTCGGGGCGCTTCAGCGAAGGTTCAGGCTCCTCATCAACCGGGTGGAACACCTCGTAGATTGCCGTCGGTTCCTTCTTGCCCTTGACCGCAATCAGGTCGAGGTACCGGCACACCCACTTGTCCTTGACGATCGCGTAGGTGTATTCGGTCACGATGATGTTGGTCCCGTACTCCTTGTTCACCCCTTCGACACGTGACCCGAGATTTACCGAGTCTCCCATCACGGTGTAATCGAACCGCATGGTAGACCCGACGTTCCCAACCGTCATGGGACCTGAGTTGATTCCAACTCCGACGTTCAGCTTGGGAAGGCCACGCGCCATCCAGATCACCTGCAACTGATGGAGACGCTTCACCATGTCGTAGCCGGTACGGACGCCAAGCATGGCGTGGTTTTCCTGGATCAATGGCGCACCCCAGAACGCCATGATGCAGTCACCCATGTACTTGTCGAGCACTCCCGCCTGCACATAGACGATATTCGTCATTTCAGTGAGGAACTCGTTGAGAAACGCGACGAGGTCCTGCGGATCCATCTTTTCCGACACCGAGGTAAACCCGCGGATATCAGAGAACAGCACCGTCATGTCCCGCTTCACACCGCCGAGTTCCAGATGATCCGGATCCTTGAGAACTTCGGTCATGACTGCCGGCGACAGGTACTTGCCCATGACCCCACGCGTCGCGCGCGCTTCAGCCTGTTCGAACACCACCCGGTAGAGGATCACTCCCAGATAGGCGGTGAGCAGCGCCGCGCCCGGAAAGACGTTGCTCCACACCGTGAAGGTCTCGGCGCGACCCATCACCCCTTCTGCCTCGGTGCCGTGCCAGATGTTGGCAACGATGTAGAGGAAGAAGACAAAAAGGATTCCAATCGACCCGAGAACCGGTGGGAAGAACGGCAAGACGACACCGGCCAGCAAGGTGAGGCCGAGAATGATCGCGATGGTCGACTGGGTCGACTGCGGAGCCAGATAGGCGCTGCGCAGGAGCATCTCGGCGGTCTGGGCGTGTATTTCCACCCCGGTCATCTTCGCGCCCGAGACCGAAGTGGGCGCGAAATAGTCGTCCGCAAACCCAATCGCGGTGAGCCCAACGAAGACGATCTTGTCCTTGATCTTGTCACGATCAAAAGTGCCCTTCACAACATCCGCGAATGACACCGACGCCACGGGACCAGGCCCGATTTCCTTCGTCAGATGTGACGGTTTGCCGAGAAAATTGACAATCGCCAGGCCATGGTTATCGACCGGGACCGGACGACCGGCAAAGTACAGGTAGCCGGGTCCACGCTGATCGACCGCCTTCGGGCGCCGGAGGTACGACGCCGCTGCCTGCAATGGCAGGCCGTTGACGTCGACACCCTTCATGGTCGCGACCAGTGGCATGCGTCGCACCGAACCGTCCGAATCGACGTAGGGATGCACATGGCCAAGCGCCGAAGCACGTTCGGACAACTCGGCGATTGGCGGGATCGTGTCCTGGTACTTGATGTTTTCGCCGGGAAGGAGTGCTGATGGTTCAGGCGGACTTCCTACGGTTGCAAGAATGATCTGGACGCCCCCGCCGGGCTTCTGCCGGGCGTAGTCCATCGCATCAGCGAACGTCTGGTCTTCAGGACACGGCCTGGGCACCGTTGCCGGGCAGCCGGGCGCATCGAACAGGATGTCGTACACGACGACGCGCGCACCCGCATCGGCAAGGTTCCTCAGGGCCTGCGCGTGGAGTGTCCTCGGCCAGGAGAACACCCGGCCATACTGCTCCTTGAATGCCGTAACCGACGGCTCGTCGATTGGCATCATCACCACCTTGTCAGCGGTCAACCCATCTCGCGACCGGAAGAGAATCGCGTCGGTGACAAGGTTCTGGATGTTGTTCAGGGGTGAAAAGTATCCGAAGGTCAGCGCAAGGCTGAATACCCCGCCGATACCCAGTCCCAGAAGAACACAGATGATGAACCGCTTTCGCGCCCTAGCGGCCATGCGTCAGTCTCCTTCGGATGCCCGGAGCAGGCCCCAGGCATCAGTTCCCGCGCCAGTTGGCAAGCGTCCCACCCGATCAATGGTGCACGGCGTGGGGCAATGGCTCCGGGCGACCGTGAACCGTGCGTGCAACTGCCGCAACGGCCTCCACCGCCTGCTCGACTGCCAACGCATCAGTGCTGATCACAAGGTCGTAGGCCCGCGGGTCCATCCAGTCACTGTGGAAGAACTCCGCGTGAAAATCGCGGCTGTCACGATCCGATTCGTGAACGCGATGCCGAGCTTCCGAATGTGAAAGTTGAAGCGCTTTCATCACGCGAGCAATCCGCGTTGCCTTGTTGGCAATGCAGAGCACCCGCAACACACCTGCCTGGTTCGCGAGCGACACATGACCTGCCCGGCCGACTATTACGGCATCCTGGGTTGAGGCAATGTCACGAATGGTCCTCGTAACGAGGGTCGCATAGGCCTCGACTGCCCAGAACCGCGCGGATGCGAGGCCGGTGCCCCGAGCGCTTACCGGACCCGTCGGCGGATACACGTCATCCAGAACGTCTGGAACCTCGAGGTCAATCGGGGGCATCGGAACAAGGTGCCAGAGGTCCGACGGACGACGCAGAAGGCCACGCCCACGTTCGTCGAGACTGCCGACGGCATCCACCGGGACGTGGCCACGATCAGCTGCCATCACCAGAAGTTGCGCATCAAAAAGCGCGAAACCTAGGCGATCGGAAACACCCAACGCAACCTTTTCA